>JAKAQT010000099.1 GCA_021819605.1 Thermoplasmata archaeon | reverse complement strand
GATCTGCAGCCCCGGATGGGCAAAATGGGCATGGTCCAATCTTTATGCACCTCTTGTGGCCGGTTCAACCTCTTTCGCATATGAGCAGGGGAGGTTCAGCGCGGAGAGATCCCTGTCCGTGCTTGAAAACTACCCGATTACCAGCCTATGCACAGCACCGACGGTGTGGAGAATGTTTCTGGTGCAGAAGCTCGATAGCTTCAGGCCCCTTGCTCTTAAGAAATGTTCTTCAGCCGGTGAGCCACTGAATCCTGAGATTATATCAAGATGGGAAAAAATCACAGGAGTAACAATCAGGGATGGCTACGGGCAGTCCGAGAGTACAGCAATGATCGGAAACATTGACCCGAACAGGATAAAACCGGGATCTGCCGGCAAGCCTCTCCTGCAGTATGACCTTAGAATTGTGGACGAAGACGGGAATGAGCTTGGACCCGGTGAGGAGGGAAATATCGCCGTTAGAATTGATAACAGGGTTCCGGGACTCTTTGACAGGTATGGCAACGACTCTGCACTGAATGCCGACAGATTCAAGCATGGATTCTATTACACCGGAGACCTTGGCAAGATTGACAGTGACGGATACATATGGTTTGTATCAAGGGCAGATGATGTTATCAAGGCATCCGATTACCGCATCGGACCATTTGAGGTGGAATCTGCGCTAATGAGCCACCCGGCTGTTGCTGAATCCGCTGTTGTCCCAACACCCGATGAAATAAGAGGGAACCTCGTCAAGGCTTTTGTGATACTGAGGCCTGGATTCAAGCCCAGTTCCGATCTTGCAAGGGAGCTGAGCCTTCATGTGAAATCTGTAACTGCACCTTACATGAGACCAAAGAAGATCGAATTTGTGTCTGAACTGCCAAAGACCATAAGCGGGAAAATTATCAGAAAACAGCTCCGGAATCTTGAAATGGAAAGGTATGCCGCCAAGAAAGATGCTGAAGAGGGAACTCTGGGAGGACGGGAATACAGAATCCCATGATTACGGCAACGTAATTGTTCACCGGGCAATCCGTTCCAGAATTTCCAGACGGAACGACGAACCTTGGCTTGTCAATAATTTCTGATAATCAATTCTGGGATTTTTCCACGTCCCTCTGGCTTTGAATTTATGTTCCTTCTGGCCATGATTTTCTCTATCCTGTATGATGAGTAAAGCCCTTCAATTTCATCTGTGGCCGCATTGCTCAGCAGAAACTTAACGCCTTTCCTGTCCAGATCTTCGGCAACCTTTGCAAGGTCCTTCTGATCTTTCCATGTGAAGCCCATACTGCTGTAGCTTGTGAATCTGGCCGTTGCAGACACTGGCATATATGGAGGATCAAGATATGCGAAATCCCCTGCCTCAGCATATGATAGAGCGGCCCTGAAATCCCCATGACTGATTGACGATCGAGCGAGGCATTCCGATGCCCGAGATATTTCCATATCAGAAGGTATGGAAGGGTTAGTGTACCTGCCGAAAGGCACGTTGTAACGCCCTGATGAATTGAGCCTGTAAAGGCCGTTGAATCCGTGGCGGTTAAGATATATAAGCAATGCAGATTTCATCAATGGATTCTCAGCTGCCGAATTGTATATCTCCCTTGCTTTGTAATAGTCATTCCTGTTATTTCCAAATCCCATTACATGGAGATAGCTGATCAGCTCATCCTTCTGATCCCTTATGATCTGGTACAATGCAATCAGGTCAGGATTGATGTCTGAAATAACTGACCTAACCGCCCCCCTGAGTTCACACAGTTTGAAAAACAGTGCGCCGCCTCCCAGGAATGGCTCACGATATGTATAGAAATATGGAGGTAACCTGTCAGTGAGTTCCCCGATGATCTGCCGTTTTCCCCCAGCCCATTTCAGTATCGGCATGGCCATAATCTCGAAAACTTGATTTCATTCTTGTATTATAACGTCGCTGGGAGTTTGAGGGAAGCAGATTGGGATGATAAAAGTAGGAGAAAGCATTCCGGAATTTACACCTGTGGATAGTGCTGCGGTGGCGGAACGCTCAAAGGGAGGTCTATGAGCTGCCACTCCATGAAGCAGGAACCTCTTACCCTTCAGGGTAGAGGATGCCAGAGAAATTTAGCATGGACATAAATGCGACTTCTGCCTCCTCCTCATGACGGGAGAGCTGTGCTGTCCGGATCAGCAGAAGTGACGAGGGTGCCACCACTGCTGTCCCCGTACTTCATTATTCTGATTGGAATTCCGTGCTGCCTGGCAGTTATTACGGCCATTGGATGAATTACCCTTGAGCCGGAACTGCAGAGTTCAAGTGCCTTATCATAAGATATGCGCGAGAAGTGCTGTGCCCCGGTCTTAAGAAGCTTCGGATCCTGGCTGTATATGCCCGGCACATCCTTGAGGAGCAGGACCTCTTCTGTCTTCAGGGCAGCACCCAGTGCGATGGCGCTGTAATCACTTGAATTCCTCCCAAGGATTCTTATCCTGCCTTCATTATCTATCCCGAAGAATCCTGTTGTTATAGGCACGTACCCGGACTCCAGAAGTTTCAGGACAACAGGGAAAGCCTTGGTGTGGCTCCTCCTGACATCAATAAAAGTGTTCCCTGAATCCTCCTGAACCGAGATACCCAGCCGATCTGATGTCACGTTGCGGCACCTGATTCCCACATTTTCCAGGAATATCGATACAACTGCGGCGGCCATTTTCTCACCCATTGACAGAAATGAGTCGTAATCTGCATTCCTGGCAAATTCTGTAAACCTGGAGAAACCGTAATACTCAGGGCCGAGTTCGTACATGATCTCAGGTACCCACGGCTGCCGGCGGGTGCTGGGAAGAGCATCCTGGAGCAGATTTGCATGGTACGAGAGAACTTCCATCAGAACAGATTCCCTTTCCGAAGAGCCCATCCCATAGCCGGAAACAAGCCTGTCCGTTATGCCTTTGAATGCGCTAAGGACAAACACTGCTCCCCTCTTATCCCGGGCAAGATTCGCGATGTGGGACATCGCCTCATGGGAGGTGAGAAACGAGCCACCAATCTTTATCACAGCAAGGCTGCCTGAATTCATTTTATCATCCCGGATTCATGCAGGAATTCCGCGTTCAACAGGGCTGAACCAGCTGCTCCCCGTATCAGGTTGTTCACAAGCGCAACAAATGATATCCGCGAACCGGAAGCGCGCAGCCTTCCCACGGTAACCGACATGCCCCTTGTCCTCTCCGGCGTTCCTGCCATGACATCCAGCAGCGGCTGGGGGCGGTCATCTCCATTGCTGAGTATTACACTTTTTTCCGGCAATGTCGGCAGTCTGGCCTTCAGGTTCCCATTCCCAAAATTCCTGAAACGTTCCTGAAGCAGGCCAGTATCCACATCATCCGACATAACTGCGGTGATGGATTCAAGATGGCCATCCCTTACTGGAACACGAACGCATGTTGGATGAATCTTCAGATTTGATTGCGATCCCTCTGGCGATGGAAAGCGCCCGAATATTTTCCTGGTCTCGCTGACCATTTTTTCTTCTTCGGATCTTATAAAGGGAACAATATTGGAAAGTATGTCCAGCGAAGGCACCCCGGGATATCCGGCTCCGCTGACAGCCTGCATTGTTGTTACGTAAATCTCTTGAATCCCCAAATCAGCAATTGGGGCCAGACCCAGCACCATCCCAATGGTGCTGCAGTTGCCATTCGCAACAATCATGCCTCTTGAGGAATTCAGTGATTCAAGATGGTGCGGATTCACCTCAGGAATCACCAGGGGAACTTCGCTGTCCAGCCTGTTTGCCGAAGCGTTGGTCAGAATTATTGATCCTTTCTGGGCCAGCTGTTTTTCAAGCTTCCCGGCGTTTGCGTCGCTCACTGCACTGAAAAGCAGGTCATTTCTGTCATCGAGTATTGTGTTGGGGTCCGATCTCTTCACTGTCAGGCCTTCATAACGCTCTGCAAGTTCTTCGTCAAAATTCAGAAAACCGCTGTAAGATTGCCCAGATGATCTATCAGAGGCATATACCGACACAATCTCCATAAATGGGTGATTTGAAAGGAGCTGTGCAAATTTCTGCCCTACCACTCCCGTAGCACCGATTATCCCTACCCTCAACTTATCCACAGAAGAACACCTTCCTACGGCTGGGCAGGAAGATATTACTGGCAATAATTTTCCTGTACCGGACTGCATATGAAAGCGAATTTAATTCAGTAATTGTGAATTTGCAGGTTTTGACTGCCCCTGGAGATGATATTCCTGACCATGATGCTCTTGGCATTGCAGCAAATATATTGTATGGTTATTTTCATATTTCTTAATATAGAATTACCTCTAGTAATTTAATTCAGGCCGAGAATGCTGCCATATTCAATGAATGCGAAACAATTGAACGCAGGGATAGGAACTTAAGATGGCAGGATCTGTGCTTCCAGACCGCATAAACAAATATTATTCTAACGTTGATGATTACTGCTGCATTGAAGCACTATAAACTCCAGGGAAAGACAGTGACACTGTCAAACGATCTTAAAGCCAGTTATGCAGAAGCGATAGCCGAACTTGCAAACGATCCAGTTATATCGAGGAACATAGGGGGTCACGGCTTTCATTATCCCTACACCATAGAAGATGCAATGAATTTTTTTACTATGAACAGGGAAGACGGCAGGAAATTCTTTGCCATCGACTTCATAATTTTTGTTGACGGGACCCCGGCAGGAATAATCGGCCTGAAGGACATAGACTATGTGGACAGGAAATGCCATGTGGGATACTGGATCGGAAGGAGATTCTGGTCAAGAGGCGTTGCCAGCGAAGCCCTGGACCTTGTAACCCGTTTTGCTGCAGATGAAATTTCAATGCACAGGCTTTATACCGGTGTCCTTGATTTTAACGCGGCTTCCATGAAGGTGCTGCTGAAGAACGGCTACTTTATTGAGGGCGTAGAAAGGGATACCTATTTTATGGAAGGCAGGTACTTTTCCATGATACGATTTGCCAGGATCATTGACTGAAATCTCCTGATGTGCAAAGTGCTGGCATTATGGTGTGCCGTTCGTTTCTTATGGAGCCAAAACGAAGGCTTTCAATTTTACCATATTTTTTTCACTCCATTCAGCCAATAATTATTAGCATGTAACAGTTTTCCATAGAATGAGGATAAAATTCATTGTTGTCGCAATTGTGGCAATCATAGCATTGTCCTATGTTTCCACAGATTTCAACACTCTGAATCCTGTAAACGGGCTCTGGTCGGCAGCCGGAAATGCCAACTATACTTCGGGAAATTATCATATTTCAGGCCTGCAGTATCCCGTCAATGTGAGCCTGGATTCATCCGGGGTTGCCCATATGCAGGCCAGAAATCTGCACGATCTCTTCATGGTGCAGGGATACTATGAAGCCAGTAACAGGCTGTTCCAGATGGAGCTTGAGGCACTTCTTGCCTCAGGCAACCTAAGCTCATACGTGGGATCGTCCGCGCTGAATTCAG
>JAKAQT010000098.1 GCA_021819605.1 Thermoplasmata archaeon | reverse complement strand
GGTGGTTTACCTCATCCTCGCAATGATGAACGGAATGCTTGTTGGCCCCTTTATCTATCTGGCATTTCCCGGCATTCTCTCTGAAATCGGTGCCATAGAAGTGGCGCTTGTAGCCATGGCCGTGGAGATCATCCCGTTCCTGGCCCTGTTCATGCGCGATATATTCCTCGAAGATCAGAATGCTTCAAGAAGATTCCTGATGGTTTTCACCGCTGTCTTTGTCATCCTTGACGAAGTTCTTATGAGCCTGGCATTCAATCTTGTTCTGTCGCATCAGCAATATCTGGCACTGGTCAGCACCGATCCCGTAAGTGCAATATTCCTGTCGGTCTCCAGCTACTGGTTTGTCTTTCCAATGAGCATTGAGATGTTTCTGAGCATAATTTTCATGAGAAAGGACCAGAACCCCTGGGCACTTGTCCTGTTGCTGGCGCAGGCAGCAATAATGTTTCTTGCGCCTCCGGCTGTTACTGGATATAGTTGGGGCCCGCTGACAGTATACCTGGCCGGGGCTGTCATGACCGGGTTCTTTGTATTCCTTTTTGAACACCTGTACAGGGCACAGTCGGTCAGGAGATCAATGGGATCATACATCCTCATCCTCCTTGCAGTTTACACAGCCATGATGGCGGGAGTTTTCGCGTGGCAGGTTTACGGAAGCATCTACCTCTTCTCCTTGGCAATGATAGCAGACATGGTCCTGTACCTGTGGGGCACGCTTCACAGGGGCATGCTTTCAACCGGTCCCCGCACCTACTGGCTTGCAAACAGAAGATGGTCCTTCAGTTTTCTCCTCCTTGTTTTTGCCGCCGAATTCTTCATGGGTGCAGCCTTTGACATCCAGTATTACGGGGCTGTTCCATTCATTGCCTCCACAGGAATTGTGCCGCTTACAGGCAGCATTCTTGCAGTTGCAGGGAAGGCAGTTTTTGACTTCTTCATATTCTTCGGCAGCGTGAGCCTATCCTCATGGTTCCTGGTCATGATGGGTATTGAGATGGGATCTCTTGTTGTCTTCAAGATCAGGAAAACCAGGGACGTGGAGACACGCATCAGGCTTTCACTCATGCTTGTGGCGTACGGCATTTACTCAATACTCCTCCCATCCTTCATAATACAGAATCCCGCAAGTGTCCCATTCATAGGATGGTCCATGGGAATAGGAACTGCCGGGGCTGTCTCTCCCCTCCTGATCCTTCCCATGCTGCTGACGTATGTCATAAGCGGCATCCTTTCGCTCCTGTTCGGTTCTAGGCAGCTGTGTTCAGTTTTCTGCACGGCACCGGTGATGTATCAGGGGACGTTCTATGATTCCATGAAGAAATTCAACACCTCGTCCGGCATGAGCAAATCACTCACAAGGGCGGATCGTACAGGAAATATGGTTTACAGGATAGTCTCCAACATGGTATATGTCTCAGTGATAGCTGCGGCAGTCATATCGTGGCTCGATTCCACAGGCAGGCTGAATCTAACATTTTACGGCACAGATCCAGAATATATGCTCTACATTTTCTATTTTGGCTTCCTCTGGTACGCTGTCTTCATACTCATGCCATACGTGGGATCATACGGATGCATCAACACCGGGTACTGCCAGTGGGGGAACTTCAACAGGTTCATCTCAAGATTCGGGTTCTTCCGCCTGAAGGTCAGAGACCCGAACCAGTGCGTGACATGCCCCACCAAGGACTGTGCAAGTGCATGCCCTGTCGGGAATTACGGGCAGCCTGGCAGTTTCATCGCAACCGGGGAATACAAGGACAGCAGGTGTGTGGGCATAGGGGACTGTGTCAACGCCTGCCCCTACGAGAACATCTTCTATTATGATGTCAGGCACTGGGTAAGGGAGAAAATTTCCAAAAAGTGATGTGCCATCAGGTAGCAACCGGATTTTCAGCAGTTGATGGCGCTCTGTCCGCTACAGGGGAGAACATTCCCAGTATTATTTCGAAATAGAGAACCATGGAGGACATCATGGAAACTGCAAATATGAACCATGATAACCCGAAAGGACCGTGAACAACAACAGGCTCCAGAAGACCCGCTGTTGATAGAGCAAAGATGAATATGAACCAGCCAACAAGCCTGCTGGACATCCTGTCAATGGATCCGCGGTTGCGATAAACGTAGCTGAATGCGTAATAAACTGCATAGATCATTATTATGGAATACGCAATGAGAAGCGGAATCACAGCTGCGGAATTGCCAACGACCGCCGGATCAGCCACCTGCATGAGCAGAAGGGCTATGGAAATTCTCCTTCCCAGCCCAGGGGCAAGCCTGAATGCTATGAAGAAGACCATTTCCGCAATCATGGGAGCAAGAAAGAGGAAATTGGTGACTGAGAGCCCGAAATAGGCAAGGTATGCAGCCACAGAAGAGATATCATGAAAATAATAGCCAAGGATTCGAAGAAAGAGTGCCATGGACACCTCGTTCCATCCCAGGATCAGTGCAAAAGCCAGTGCCGTGCCTCTCTTCATGGAATAATCTTTTTCCTTCACCGCAGTCCAGAGGATATAGACTATGGCAATGGCCATGGCGATCATGGATATGTTGGCAGCAAGGACCACGTTGAAAAAAGTCTTTGGCATTGCCATGTAATAAATGAGGGAATCGAACATGCTGCCCATCATTGAGAGCAGAATAACGGATACTGAGAAACTTCGGAGGGTGAGGTGCCTGGAATTTTTTCTGAGATATGCTATTATCCAGACGATGAACGAGGTCATAAGCACCTCGGTGATGATGACCCAGGGGAGATTCAGCATTCTCCTCCATCAAGGTAAGATATTATAATTTTCCCGGAAGCATGGAAAACTCAATGTGCGGACCATGCATATGGCATGGATGCGGGATGCGGACGGTGCCGTTCAGAAACCGAGAATCCTTTTCGCCTATCTGGGCGAAGACGATCCCGCAAAGTCAACGATGCTGAAACTGAAGAGGTTTGGCCTTGCAGAAAAGACAGGCATGAAAAAGATATCACAGACGCTTTCCTTGACACCCTTTGCTGATATCTTTGTCACCCCGGCTGATGGAGCCATAATCCTTGAGAGGGGCATATCCGTGATAGATGGATCATGGGCTAAAATAGAGGGCATAAGGAATCTGCGCCTCAGATTCCCCCGGAAACTTCCACTGCTGGTCCCGGCCAATCCTGTCAATTTCGGGAAGCCTGGAAAACTCTCCTCCGTGGAGGCCATTGCAGCAGCCCTTTACATCTGCGGTTTCAGAAGTTCATCCACACTGGTGCTGTCCAAATTCAACTGGGGTATACAGTTCCTCAAGGTGAACAGGGAGCCCCTGGATGAATATTCCTCATGCAGCAGCCAGGAGGATATGATGAAGGCAGAATCATTGTTTTTCTGATTCCTGCCATTTGCCATCTTTATAGGAGTAAATACGTGGTGCGTACTGGCTTATTATCTTCATGACCCCTTCCCTGTAACTATCCGGTACGTGCTGGAAAACCTGATGCTCGTCGGGCAGAAGATGCACGCCTGAGACATGCTGCAGATTCTCATTGTCGTCTGCCTGAATGAATCCCAGTTTCGCCTTCATGTAATTGAGCTCGTCTGTGTCAAGCCTCATCCTCTCCCTGGAAACGTTTTCCTTCAGATTCTCAATTGATTCTGTTGAATACAGAATCTGGTGTGGATCACCACCCGCGGAAAGAATGAACATGAGTATGCCAAGGCACTTTGAGCACTTCCCGCACGGAACAATCTTGCCGTTCACGCTCCTGCAGGAATGGCATGATCTCTGAAGCCTGAACAGGTCAGGATATCTCTTTATGAGTATATTCTCAACCACTCCCCCTGTTATGGGGTAGACAGCACTCCATACGGAGAAGTCAATGCCCTTGGAATGAAGATATCTGCTCATGAACCTGTTGAAATCCAGTGTCTGGTCATATATGCCATAGTAGTGCCTGATTCCGTGGAAAGGCTGCATATCCGAGGGATCATCGAATTCGTCTCCAAGTACTGCACCCCTTATGCCGTGTTTAATGGCCACAGGGATCATTGACATCACGTATACAGGAAAAATGAAGAGCTGAACAGGATAGGTGTCCGTTTTCATATTTATGACGCGCTGATCCAGTAGCCTCATGTTCCTGAGCACATAGCGGTAGAACCTGTCCACGTTTGACCAGACCTTGTGCACATTTGAAAACTTTGCAGTGTAATAATCATGGGCAGTTTTTGCGGTTAGCCAGTGCCCGCCTGATTCATTGAAATAGAAAGCATGAGTCTCCGGATCGATTTCCTTCAGCATGCCGTAGGAGAGCAGGCTTTCCTTACCGCCCGAGGAAAGAACGGCATTACTGCCTCCAGGAATCTTTCTGGGCGTATCCTCATACCGGGATGCCGCTGAGACCACTGTGTCCCCATCTGAATTTACTTCAGTTATGTCCTCATCCCGTGGAACATATTCCTGCCTGAAAAACTCATATCTTCTCCTTGCGAGCTTGTTGATAAAGACCTCACGGTTGTTGATCCGGACAAATTCTGAAATAGCAGAAACATCGGACTCTGACGCTGGAAAATTCAGGGTCAGTTTTTCGGAGAAAAGGGTGAAGTTGATGGCCGGCATTGCAAGAACAAGCCCTGCCATATTCTGATCCACATCTATGCTGTCAGAGTAGGAGAATATAAGATGAAATTTCAGGGTGTCTGATTCTCGCTCAAGGCTGATGTCGCCCTCTATCCTGTGGCCGTCAAAGGAAGTCGGGGTGACAGTAATGTTGCGAAATTCAGATATCTTCTGGAGATAGGACATCTAAGGGTAATCAACTGCCTCAATAAGTTTCTGCGGTTGCGAATTGAGCGGATCAAAGACTGGTATGCCGAATCTTGCCTCAAGTTTCGAGATCTCTTCAGCCACCTCATCACTTTTCATGTTTTCCCTGTTTATTGAAATGGCAATGACCTTTCTGCCAGAAAGCATCTCCAGTATCCTTATGTATTTTGCAAGGTCCGGAATCGGATATTCCGGGAACCCGTCAAAGACCAGCCTCCTGGGTGCATGCTGCAGGATTATCCCGTCGGGCCTCAGGGCCCCTATGATCTCGAAGCTGCCCGGATAGGCAGGGTGCAGGACTGACCCCTGTCCCTCGATGAACATCACATCCGGGTGTTCCTGTTCCCATGCCTCAACTGCAACTTTCTCCAGTCCGCCAGGAATGAAGTCGTTTATCATTGAATCTATCACCACCGTGTGGTCGAATCCCTGCATCCAGGCTGTCTGGCCTGTTCCCACCATGGAAGCGGCTATCCCTTTCTGCTTCAGGGTGTTGGTCAGTATGACGGCTGTCGTTCTCTTTCCTATGGCACTGTCAGTTCCAAGGACAGCGATTCTGCGGGCGCCTATTTCCCTAACCCGGCCCGTATACGGCGGTTTCATGTCCCGGAACATCTTCCTCACATCGGTTATGATGCAGCCGTTCCTTGCTGCAGCTGCAGCAAACTCAGGATCATCGCTTATGAATTCATG
>JAKAQT010000097.1 GCA_021819605.1 Thermoplasmata archaeon | reverse complement strand
TTTTCCGGAAATGTATCTCACAACTTCACGTAAAAGTGTCGCAATTCCTCCCACATCTGAAGAGGTGGGCTTCCTTGCGACTGGGGATCGTGAACATGAGCATTTTCCGCCATATTGGAAAAGTGCCAGAGAATTCTCACACTGACTTCAGAAAAATTAACGGTTACCTCATGGTTAGCTTAATATGTTAGGATCAAGAGCTTAATACGTTAGTTACTTCAATTTTAGATAATGCAAAATAATGTAGGCCCATATGTTCCATCTCTGGTGTTCATTGAAACGACAAAGGCGTGCGAGTATTCATGCAGGCACTGCAGGGCCGAATCACAGAGCGAACCTCTTCCAGACGAGCTTACAACGGCGGAGCTCAAGGATACGCTCGATCAGATCAGGGGGCTGTCCGATACCCCTCCTGAGGTTGTTATAACAGGCGGTGACTTTCTTCTCAGAAAGGATATCAGGGAGATAATTTCCCATGCCAGCAGTATTGGCCTTCCATTTTCTGCCAGCCCCGCCGGGTCTCCACTCCTGACTGGCGACTTCATGGAGTTTCTGAGGTCATACGGAGTACGATCAATGTCGCTAAGCCTTGACGGCATTGATGAAGGTACACACGACTGGCTGAGAAGAATTCCCGGAAGCTTTGATCTCACTTTGAATCTCATCATTGAGGCCAAGAGGATGGGGATCAACGCTCAGGTCAACACAACAGTCATAAAGAGAAATATTATGGAGCTTCCAAACCTTGTTTCCATCCTGAGGGATGTTGGAATAACCACGTGGGAAGTGTTCTTCCTCATAAAGACAGGCAGGGGAATAAAGGTAGAGGATGTCTCTCCAGATGAGTATATGCAGATCAACAGGTGGCTTGCTGATCTGAAGGACTACGGAATAAATGTCAGGACTGTTGAGGGCCCGGTGTTCCGTGTGATCCGGAAGATACAGGAGATTCAACCTGAAGCAGTTGGTACAAACCTTTACCGGAAGCTCAGGGATGCGACCATTGACCTTCTAGGGATGCCGGACCGCGTCAGGCCATCCTCGGGTGCTGCACCTCCTGCCAGGCATTTCAGGGGCACACTTTTTATTGGATACAATGGGGATGTGTATCCTTCCGGCCTGTTTACCGCAAAGCTTGGCAGCATAAGGAGATCCAGCCTGAAGGACATAATTAGCGAGGGTGTTGATTATCTTGACCCGAGAAAGTCAGGCAAGCTGGAGGGCAGATGCGGAAGGTGTGAATTCAGAGAAATGTGCGGTGGATCTCGGGCAAGATCGCTGGCATATACCGGAAACCCATTTGCAGAAGACCCGGCGTGCCTTTATGTGCCCGGAATGAAAATGAGGGAGGTGGAGGAACGCCAACATTAGACTGTGCACTGCAGCCGGCTCCGGTTGAAAAAGGGCAGAGGAAACTTGGATTCGCCATTGCGGTTATTGCCATATTCCTTATGATCCGTACTGTGCTACGGATGAAAATGAAGCCCAGTGAAAAAGAAGGCCTGCCCACCGGCGATACACTCAGAGAATCGGTATTGCCACACCGTCTCCCCTCGGATCAGCGCCGCCCATAATCACGCCGTGTCCCACAGACATGATTCCCTGCGCGTGCCCAAACTGTGATGACAGGCCGTTTACAGGGAAGGTATTCATGATTCTTTTCAGCGCGTTGACCTTTTCCTCATCCATGGAATGTTCATAAATAATGCTGGAGGGGTTTTCATAAATAGTGTACGGAACAGCCCACCTTGGTGCATCAAGCGCAAGCTGCATATCCATATGATCCAGCAGAATGCTCTTCATTATCTGAACGTGAATCTGCGGCTGTATGTCTCCCCCCATTGTTCCAAGCGAGAAGGCGAGCACTCCGTCCCTTTCACCCATTGAGGCACACAGAGTGTGGAATGTTCGCTTTCCGGGAGCGAGTGCATTGTGATGTTCCCTGTTCAATGTGAAATATGCCCCCCTGTTCTGCATTACAAAACCGGTTCCGTCTGGAACGATGCCCGACCCAAATCCCATGTAGTTGCTCTGTATCATTGAGACGGCATTCCCCTCTGCATCTGAAACGGTGAAGTATGTCGTGTCTCCCCTGTCTGAAACAGCACTGCCGGAAGGCCTCTCAGTCCCGTGTTCCAGAAGCTCTCTGGCAAACGAGGGCGAGAGAAAATTGGAGGGAAGTGCTCTGACAGCCGGATCGGTTATCCACTTTGCCCTCTCTTCGTATGCAAGCAGGCCTGATCTTACAATGTCCTCCATGTTTATCCTGTCGGGATCTTCTCGCATCTCTTTCAATATGTTGAGCCACAGAAGCACTGTAGCCCCCTGGCTGTTTGGAGAAGTCTCATATATCCTTGTTCCTGCAAATTCTGTAAAAAGAGGATTTTCAATGGTCGTCCTGTGCCTGATGAAATCCTCCGTGTCAATTAGGGTATCATGTTTTTTCAGTCCGGAAATTATCCTCTCCTGCAGGTGTCCGTCATAGAACCCTGATGGACCGTCCGAGGCGATCTCACCCAGTGTGGACGCCAGATCCTTCTGCCTGAATAACTCTCCCGGCTCCGGGGCTTTACCGCCCGGAATGAACAGATCTTTCCAGTTGTACTTTGCAAGATGGCGGGATGAAACCGAAATGGAAGCCGAATAATTATGGGTAACCGGAAAACCGTTGGCTGCAAGCTCCATTGCAGGAGAGATCAGTTCCCTGAATTCCATTGACCCGAATTTGCTGTGAATGGTCTCCCAGCCGCGTACAAGGCCTGGAACAGTGATTGCTGAGTACTCGCCCCTCTGAGGCATCTCACTCATCCCCATGCCCTCATACATGTCAATTGTTGCGCGGGACCCTGAACGCCCACTTCCATTGACACTGGTGACTCCCCTACCCTCCATCCTGACAAGTGCAAACATGTCCCCGCCAAGTCCGCAGAGGTTGTTCTGCGTAACTGCAAGAGCTGCACTTGTGGCGATTGCGGCATCAACAACGTTGCCACCCCTTTCAAGAATCCTGGACCCAATAATAGAAGCCTGGATACTTGAGGAAGCCACGATGCCCTTTGAAGATATTGCATTTGGTCTGGTGCGCATAGGATGACATGGCGATTCTTATATTTAAACAAAATTTGACAGCTTTCATGAGCATGTTCACAGTCCAGAGGAACTTCACTGATCTACCATAATAATGCCTCTGCTCTGGAATTGCATCAGGAATTTGTTGCAGCATGATATTTTATGGCATTGCCACACCACTGAAATCACATGCTTTGATCCAAAGCGTGGAAACATTCCAAGAAACCGCATTGTAATGCATCAACGGGGAGATACCGCCTGAGGCTTGTGTGTTATCGGTTGTCTGATCCTGCGGTATGAAAATAAATATCCGGCGAATATGAGGATGTTACCGGTAAATGGGATATATTCTACAGGATTCAGAAGACCTATATGTACGGGATTGAGTGATATGTATCCATACGCAGGGAATCCTGAAGATAGCAGGATTGTACCTATGCCTGTTCCAATTGTCCGTAGGGCCTGAAGAATATTATGGTATACCAGAGCGGCCCCGCCCGGGATGAAATAGGTAATCAGTGAAGTATTGAACAGTATAAATCCACTCAGTATAAGACCGCCGGCAATGGACAGGGCATACCCTGCGCGGCTACCCGATGGGGCAATCATAAGCGGGAACTTGGCAATAAACATGCCAAGGAAGAGCAGTGAAAGGATGAACAGCAGGAAATGATTCCTGTCCACAAGTTCCTTGAACGCCAGGGAATTGCTTCCAAAAATTGCAAACCCGAAAAGGAATATGAAAAATATGAGGGCAATGACTGTCCCTTTCTGCCCCGGCTGATCAGCTCTTCCAAGTGACAGTGTCATGAATGCTATTCCAAGGACAGTGAAAAGCACCATCAACACCTCGGCAACAAGGACAAATTCACCCCAGTATGGTGCTGGAAGAATATAGAATGGCAGAAAATTTGACACTGCACCAAGTAAGAAGGACACGGAAATCATAAGGATTCCAGGGGCGGCATAATTCCGGTTGCTGGTATGGTTTTCTCTGGATGCTGCACTGACTCCGCTTGAATTTGCCTCGGACATCATGCGGCCAACTTCCGGCGATATTGTTTCATAGAATGCGTCGCTAACAAGCAGGATGACGTTCAGGCGGTTGAGGCCAGCGAGAGCCGGGGAACTGAAAATTGATGGGAATGAGAGAGGCTGAGCATTCTCATGGTCTCCACTGAAAAGGTCCTCCTCCATCACAAGAACAGTTGTCTTCTCATTGTATCCAGGCAGTGCTGGAGCCGATAGATCAGCCGGAGCCAGAGTCTTTACAGTATATCCATGCAGCTTCAGGATTCTTGCCACCTTTGAATAGAAAGACCTTGCATTGGAGATGTCCCTGCTCTTTATGACATGAATGTGGTACTTTCCGTGTGACGTGAAGGAGTTTTCCACAGCTGAAACAATACGCAGTTCCCTTGCGCCAATTGCCTCACCCTCATCAGGTTTTCCAGCCCCAAGGCTCCTTGTGGGCACTATTCCCGAGGGGAGGCTGCGCGTCTCCGGGGAAACGTCCATTACATCAGAATCATGATCAGTACTCAATCCTGAATCTCCGTCAGCATCCAAATTATAAATGAAATAATAAAGGATGTTAAATAGACTTTTCCAAAGAACAGAAATTTCGCAGGATGATTGTCACAGATCAGGGAACCTTTGATTCCGGAACCCGCGGCTTGACGTTCTTCCAATCGTTTGCAACGGCCATTTTCCCGCGTTTTGACTGTATGTAGTTGAAAGCCGAGAGCGCCGCAGTTGCACCCTGGCCAGCGGAAATTACTGCCTGCTTGTAAGGCATGTCAGTGACGTCGCCGGCTGCGAAAACTCCTTCAGTGGAGGTTTTGCCCAGCTTGTCCGTAATTATTTCCCGGTTCCCATTAAGCTTCACCAGATCCTTAACGAAATCTGTTCTTGCAACGTAACCCATTTCCACGAAGATCCCTCTGACCTTGATATCCCTGGAGGATCCACCGTTGACAGACGCTACCTCTATTGAATCTACAGAAATGTCACCCTGGATTCTGCTGACGGTGGAATTCATGTGGAACTCCACATTGGGCATTTCCCTGAGCTGAATGTAAAGTTCATCGTCCTGCGGGACTCTTGAGCCCCGGTATACAACGTGAAGTCTGGATGCAAGACTTGAAAGGTATGACGCTGCCTGAAGTACATGATCCCCTGAACCAACAACGCCGATCTCGGAGTTCCTGAAAAGCGGGCCATCGCAGACAGCGCAGTAGGAAACGCCCCGTCCCCTGAACTCTTCCTCTCCCGGAACATCCAGATTCCTTGGAGTTTTTCCGAAAGCAAGAATCAGGGAAGTGGCGGTAAAGCTGCCAAGGGTTGTGGAAACCCTAAAATTCCCATCCGGAAGCTTCACGATTTCCCGTGCCTCATCATATTCGAACCTGGCCCCATAGGATGCAGCCTGCTCCTGGAACTTGTTCATGAGATCGAAACCGCC
>JAKAQT010000005.1 GCA_021819605.1 Thermoplasmata archaeon | reverse complement strand
CATGACTTACTCATGGTTTTCACAGGTGGAGTTTCATGCTTGAATCTCAGTGCCACTGCCAGGCACATAAGTTTCACAATTCATCTCCTCCGTGAAGATCAGAGCTTTCCTGCTCAAAGAATCACAATGTTCCCCTGCCTTTATGTATGATGCGGCACACCGAAATTTAAACTCTTCCCAAATTTGATCATTCGGACCATATTCTGTCTACTTTCCATATCTCTTCCACGTTTATTATGAGACAGAGACCGTTTTCTGCCCTGACCCGCAGGGCAACGTCGTTGTAGGCCTCCATGCGAGCTTCAAATGGCTCAGTCACTTCGTATATTTCGCCAGAGCCTGCTTTGCATGGGTAAGCCTTAGTTCTTATTCCCTGGCTGTTACCCTGTTGCATAGGGTAAATCCTGATCATGTCACCTCTCTGTACCCGTCTCATCAGATCAAGAAAAATACCCTCATTCATTGCGCTATTCTTCAAGTGTGCTAAAACATTTAAATTTTATAGTTCAAGAATGCGAAATATAGTTCAAATTTCGTTTACACACATTGAATGTAGTTAGCTTCTGAGTCGGTTATCACTTGATTACATCATCCCGATGTATTCGGCTCAGTCAACTATTATTTTTTCCCGGCTTTCTGATATTCATTACGCCTAGTTTGACTATATACAATAAAGGTGGCGCGTCATTGTGTTGATCAAATCCAGCCCGTTGTATGATTTTCAACATTCTTGATTCTGTTTTCCCTCTTCAAACGCTTAATCTATCATTCTAACCTCCCTCCTTGCCCCGTGATTTATATATTCATATATCCAGAATCACTGGTATTTCTTAACTTCCAGACCTCCTGAAGATCTGCTCAGCAGTTCTCGCCGAACCTCCTCTTCACAGCTGAGAAAATGCTATCTGTTCCCGGCCATCTCATTCCGTAATCATTATCCTCAGCCTTTTGCTTGTGCTCCTTCTTCTGGTATTCCCTTATGGCCCACCGCCCGTACTTGCTTCCCCTGTACCTGCCCGGAGAGGCATTCGTCCTTATCTTGATTACAACCCTTGAGCCGATGGAATGCATTACAGTGTAGAGATCATTAGTGTCAAATGTACCGTCACATAGAATCATTTCACCCTTACTCCTTTCATTATTGCCTCCCTTATGTGTTCAGATGTGGTCTCCGGTTTCGATGGATCGTTGCTTTCAATGTGCGACTGAATGCCAACGATCTTTTATGCTCTCACATACGCCGTTATTATGACAATGAGATGTTTTCTTTTCCTTGCATCTGGATCACCGTATTTTATGATACGGTATGATCCTGCATTACTTGTATTAAGGCCAGTACCGTCTGTACCAATCTCCGCATACTGCATGCCTGAAATATCCAGTTCAGGTTGCATATCATGTATAAGAGCCATATGGTTGTGTATTCGCCATATCTGGATATGGGGCCCATATCCACCAGTGATCTTGCCATGCCTTCCAGACGCCTGTACTCAAGGTACTGCTTCTATAGCATTATGAACCTCACCAAGGAATCCGGAAAGGGGAATGGTTATCCCCTCTTTCTTCCATTCATCCTCTTCGGTACCATATCCCATTTCTCAACAAAATCCAGATCGAAAAAGAACATTCTCCCTATGACCAGTTCCTCGTTGTATCCCTTCCAGTTCCGCTTATCTCTGTAAGGTTTCCCCATTTCAGCCTTTCCAACGCCTATTCAAAACGGCTATGTATAGCCGTATTATAACAAAAAGGTATTCGTGGCCTTCCAATATAGTATTTCATGAAGACTGCAATTCTGCTGAAGACCCATTCCGGCTACAAAACCGAGGAAAGGAAGAGTTCTGTCGACGGATGCTGCGAAAAATCTATGGATATGATGACCCTTTAAACTATTCGAAATACCATTATCACAGGGAAGTACGACTAGAAACATTCCCTTTGGTAAGATATGAGGACCTAGTCATGATAAGGGAGGAGGATCTGGATACCGGTATATCCTTTATCGGGAAGCGCAGGGCCGTTTACATGGAATGGAAAGTGATTCCGGAATAGGAAGAAATAAAGCAACTCGGGCCATATGTTGCTTAGGTATATATTCAACACAGCAGCGGCACACACAACAGTTGCGCACCATATTTGCTGAAAGCTACAAATCCCATATATCAGATTGATAATCTTACATATTTTAAAATGTGAATGTATGCAGTCTTAGTGTACCTCGTCGATTCATGAGAATAGTCTTATAATATTTCAAGGGAGCTATCACAATTGCCCTTTTCTTGATGTTCTTCTACTTCTTATCCATTGCTGCGTATAGGGCTTTTTTAGAATATATCCACATTTATATGCTGGGGAATCAACTTCGTAACTGTGATCTGTAGCAATACTAGTGGATTACTAATTTCCGAATACAGGAGCTTTGAGCATTCAGTTACCATGCTATGCAGTCATCATTGTTTAAGCTCTGAATCAGCAAAATAACGTCTGTTACCGATATCTGATGGACATATTTTTTTTATGTTATGAAATATTACATTAACGCAAAATTTATCTATTGTTAATGTGTGCTATTTGTATGGAAAATCAAGCAGCACTGTTGAAGTCTTCTAGGGCCAGCAGATATATAAGAATTGCACCTATACTTTTTTTTCTATACGTTGTAAATTTTCTTGATCGAGTAAATCTTTCCTATGGTATAGATGCCGGGATGTTTAAAGATATAGGGGCACCTGCAAGCAGTGCATCCTTAATTGCAGGCATTGCGTCTGCTCTCTTCTTTGTAGCATATGCTATACCGCAAGTGTTTACAACTTTGCAGATTAATAGTGTTGGTATCCGAAAGATATTTGCCGGAGCATTCACGGCTTGGGGTATAATTACAATAATAACTGGCTTCGTACAGAATGTCCCGGAGATGTATGCACTCAGATTCATACTGGGACTTGCTGAGGCTCCTTTCTATTCTGGTGTTATGTTCTTTATGGGTATCTGGTTTGCAAAGAGTGAGAGGGGCCTTGCAAATGGATATTTCAATGCTGCAATTCCTGTTGCTGGTATATTTGGCGGTCTTATTGCCGGCGGGATATTCACAGCGTACGGGAATGATCCGGGCTGGAGATATCTATTCATTTTTGAGGGTATCCTCGCATTGGTCTCTGTTGCAATCCTGTGGTTTACGATTAATGACTTTCCAGAAGATGCAAAATGGCTGAAGGATGATCAGAAAAAGGCACTAGAATCTGAATTAGCTAGTGAGGAAGCAGATAAACCTATTAAGTCATCGTGGAAGGAGGCACTGGTTGAAAGGGATGTTCTCCTCCTAGTGCTTGTCTACTTCCTTGGTGTAACTGGGCTTTATGGATATACAATCTGGTTGCCATCAATAATAAGTTCATTTGCGCACGTGAGCGCTGCCACATCCAGTTTTCTCTCAGATATACCTTATGTTGTGGCTGCTATTTCTTTGATATTTATATTAAGATACTCAGATAAAATAGGTAATCGAAAACGTCTCACAGCCGTGGTCTTCTTTGTTGCCGCAGGTGGACTTGCACTCAGCGCCTTTCTCATATCAAACGTAGTTGTTTCCTTTATCTTTTTCACAATTTCGGCTATTGGGATATTCAGCTTCCTTCCAGTATTCTGGAATATTCCACAGGAATCCTTGAAGAGGGAAAGTTCTGCAGCATCTATAGGACTAATTAACGGAATTGGAAACCTCGGAGGGGTGGTTGGGCCTATTCTTGTTGGTGGACTTGAAAGCTACACACATTCCTTTGTCAGTGGTGTATATGCTATGGCATTATTTGTGCTTGTAGCTGGTATAGCTGTACTTATAGTGAAGAATTCTCGCTAGAGAGCAATAAAAATATTAGCCATTTTTATTTTCCCAAATATTTTTTACTCGAAATAATACAAATAGAGCTCTTAAATCAGAGTAAATAAACGTCCATATACCTTGTATGTTCTGTCTTTCCTGTTCTAATTCTACAAAGTGGCCCGGTATGTTTCGCTGGTATCATGACTGCAATTCTGCGTAAATCACTAGAATAGCTTTTTTAAAAACAAAAGTCTATATTAAGAGAGAAGTTGATAGATTCATAATGAGGTACATGCATCTCGGCAGAACAGATCTGGAAGTTTCTCAGGTCTGCCTAGGAGGAATGTCATTTGGGTCTGCAGGATGGATGGCGAATTTTGAGGAAGCAAGGACAATACTTAGGAAAGCCTTTGACTTGGGAATAAATTATATCGATACTGCAAACATTTACTCTGCGGGTAAATCTGAGAAGATAATTGGTGAGTTCATAAAAGATGATCGTGAGGAATTTATCATTTCAACTAAAGTAGGTGGGAAAGTAAGTGAAAAACACCATGGTTTTGCAAGAAGAGAAGTAGAATTTGAGCTGAATCTATCCTTGGAGAGATTAAGGACCGATTACATTGATATATATTTTACACACACTTGGTTTGATAGGTTGGACACTGTTGATGTCCTTAAAACTTTCAGCAGATACGTGGACATTAATAAGATTGGTTACTTCGGTCTAAGCAATATAAAGGGATATCAACTCGCATATATAGACAGTCTAGCGGAAGGAAAGGATTTAACAAGGCCGCAGATTGCGCAAAATCATTATAACGCAATCTATAGGGAAGATGAACGCGAGGTGATTCCATACTGCATTAATAACGGAATATCTTTCTCTGCTTTCAGTCCACTGGCAGCGGGTTTTCTCTCTGGAAAATATGAACGCGGGATCACGCCAAAAACGGTTCGATCAAAAGAATACTCCGTAATGCTTAACAGATACTTTAAAGAAAACGATTTTGACGTCCTGGATGATATTACAGCTATAGCAAATGAACAATCAACCACACAGTATGCTATCTCTCTGGCGTATGTATTACAAAAGAAGTTTATTCCTGTTGTTGGCGTTTCCAAGGAAAAACATTTGGATGATGTTGCTACTGCATTAGAGATATCACTAACAGATGACCAGGTAAAGAGAATTGAAAAGCATTACTTGCCACACGGATTGGAAATGGGTACAGCGGGTTATTGAATCTGTACCTTCTGTTACTTTCTGGATTAGACTTTTTATTGAATATTTAATCAATTACTTATTTTGCCACATTTTAGGCAAAAGTTAACTAACCTTTATGTTAATATGTATTCATGAATTTTGTAGATTATTATAATGGACCTGAAAAGGCCCCAAACAGAGCTTTCATGAAAGCCATGGGCCTTTCGGACTATGACCTCGAAAAGCCTCTTGTCGGTGTGGGCGTAGCCTGGAGTGAAACGGGACCGTGCAACATACATGCAATGGGACTAGGATACCGTGCAAAGGAAGGCGTAAACTCATCGGGTTCCACACCTCGGATGTTTGTTACTCCACTCGTAATTGATGGTATTGCAATGGGAAACGAAGGCATGAAATTTTCGCTTCCCAGCCGCGAGGTAGTAGCTAATACGGTCGAACTGACGATACGGGGCCATGGATATCACGGTTTTGTTGGTATATCTGGTTGCGATAAGACAACCCCCGGAATGATCATGGCCGCTGCAAGAATGAATATCCCATCAATCATAATGTACGGAGGTTCAACTCTCCCCGGAATATACAACAACGAGAAGATAGCCATAGGGGAGGTGTTCGAAGCAGTGGGCAAATACGAAGCAGGTAAAATGTCAAAAGAAGAACTGAGTTACATGGAAAGCGTTGCTATCCCAACTGCTGGAGCGTGTGGTGGTTTGTATACTGCTAATACAATGGCGTTTTTAACGGAAGCACTGGGTATTGCTCTACCCGGAAGTGCCGCACCTCCTGCTGTGGAGGGTGGCAAGGCTAAGTTTGCGTTTGAAACTGGAAAGCAGATTTCCTCGCTGCTTGAGGCTGGCATAAAGGCAAGAGACATCCTTCAGTATGATGCTTTTGAAAACGCTATCACAGTGCTAATGGCCTCAGGTGGGTCAACTAACGGTGTGCTTCATCTTCTTGCAATAGCGCACGAAGCGAATATAAAGTTGTCACTTGATGATTTTGAACGAATTGGTAACCGGACACCGGAAATTGTTAACATGAAACCAGGTGGGAAATATACAATGGCAGAGCTTTATGATGTTGGCGGGGTCCCACTTGTGATCAAAAAACTGCTCAAAGCAGGGCTACTTCATGAAGGTTCACTGACTGTGACAGGGAAGACACTCGGAGAAAATATGCAGAATTTTCAGGTGCATACCGTCGCACAGGATGTAGTATTGGAAATAGATAAGCCATTGAGTTCAACGGGTGGACTCAAAATATTACGGGGCAACCTTGCACCTGATGGCTCAGTATTTAAGGTCTCTGCAACTAAAGTTCATGTGCATGAGGGCCCGGCGAAGGTCTATAACTCAGAAGAAGAGGCATTCTCCGCAGTAAAAAATGATGAAATTCAGAAAGGGGATGTTATAATCATTAGATATGAAGGTCCAAGAGGAGGGCCGGGTATGCGCGAAATGCTCGCGGTAACGTCAGCGGTTGTTGGAAGAGGAATGGATAAAGATGTTGCCCTGGTTACAGATGGCAGATTTTCCGGAGCAACGAGAGGCATAATGATTGGACATGTTTCACCCGAAGCGCAAACTGGTGGCCCCATAGCTATCGTAAAAGACGGCGATATAATTGCCATAGACGGAAAAGTGGGGAAACTGGAAATTAAGATATCCGATGAAGAAATTGCCCGCAGATTTGCACAGTGGAAGCCGAAGAAAGAAAAATACACATCTGGATATCTCCATCAGTACTCAAAGTTGGTTGGAAGCGCATCATACGGGGCCATAATGGAATAGACCAATTTTCATAGTCAAAGGTTTCAAGAATCCTAACTTCAGCCTGTGGGGTATATCATAAAGAAAATGCCCCATGGATGCCGTAAGTAGCTATACTAGTACCCCCGGACCTGAAACCGAATCCAAGTGCCAGGCCAGACCTAGGGGCAATTACCACAAAAAAAAATTGGTAAGAGCAATGTATTGGTGGCGAGTTCCTTTCCTATGACATTTCCGGTCATGTCGATTCCCCCTATCTATAGAATGTGATCACTTCGAAACCCTCTCTGCTATGCTTTGTGTCAGGTAATCACCGACAGGAATCGATTCAAAGCTCCTTGAAAAGTTTTCAACAAACCCGTTTGCTTTTGCAGTATTCATGCAAGCTTTCGGTTTTACTGCATACAGGAACCTGTAACTTTCTTGAAGTGCTTCACTGCTAGATAATGTTCTTTCGCTTGGCCCCCAGAAGACCACACGAACCTCATTTCCCTTTTGCGCTTGGTTCTTCACGAAGTTCGGTGTCATCCTTATCTTTTCTTCTTTCTCACTCAAGATTATCAGCAGTATCTTAGCCATGATCTCACATCACGCCTTCGTTTCCTGGATTTCCGGCGTACTCACAGCCTTTGCAGGTCTCATAATAAGTTCCCACACGAAGAATATACCAGTGACCACTGCGAATATCCAGAGCGTTGTGGTGAAGCCGAAGTATTTCACGGAGAACATGTATCCAATCAGTGGCATCAATGCCGACATTATCATCATGGATGAGCTGAAGAATGACGTGGATGTGCCGATCTCCTCAGGCTCGAATGTGGTATTGGCTATCTGTATTCCCCGGGTCCATGCAATGCCATCAGGTATTGCGGCAATGAGGAAAGCGAGAACAAAGAATGCCACTGACACAGAGCTAAGTGCAAGTAGAACAGCAGATGCCAGAGCTACACTGACTGCAAAGACCATGTATGGCCTCCTGTTCTGTATAGGTGATTTCAGCCTTATGATGAACCTTGTCACAACATCGCCGACAAACATTGCAGCGAAGAGATAGAATACTGTTGTCGCTGAAAGTCCCAGAACTCCACCATAGATAACACCGTATGAGAATATGACGTAGAACGGTATTGTGTAGGCGAATGCCGCTATGACTGCCCAGTTGAACTGCCTGTTCTTGAACAGTGATGCAATGCTTGCGCTACCCTTGTGTCCCTTGGCCTCCATGTACTGAAGCGCATATCTGTTTCTCAGTAATGCCACGAATGGTATTGCAACGAATGCCATCACAGCAAATATCAGGAATATCTCCTTAATGCCCAGGTGCAGAAGATATCCCGTCGCGAAAGGCGCTATTATGAGTGCGAGGGCAACCCAGAAGGAGAATGAGGCCTGCTCAACCTGCCTCTTTGACTGGTCCTTGGAGGCCATTCCCGCCATAGTCATGAATGAATCCATGACAAGTCCGGTTATGAAGCCGTCCACAATCATAAGGGTATATACCTCTGCAAAACCTGATGCAAATATGTAAAGTGGCATTGTTATTCCAAGAAGGGCCAGCGATATGATCTCAACGGTCTTCAACTGACTGGGCTTGAATTTCCTCATGAGGAATGCAGCAACTGCAAATGCCAGGGTGAATAGTGCGAATCCTATACCCACTTCAAAAGAACTCATGCTGAAGGCAAGCCCCAGGGACCCAATTGATGTCTGGTAGAACTGCAGCAGGAATCTGCCCATGAATGCCGCTATTATGATGAGCCATTCAGCCCCACTGATCAGCCCGAAATCTAAGCCGACTTTTCTCAAACTTTTAGCTTGTGTGTTTGCCATGATTGACTATATGGTCAATTACTATAAAAATGTTCTGACTGACTGGTCAATTAGTACTGACCAACCGATTAATAAAAATACATTGGTTGCATTACTACCCATATGAATAAAATCAATGACAAGGAGGAAAAAATCCTAAGTGCTTCTATCAAGGTATTCTCCAAGAAAGGGTATGATATGGCAACCATTGATGAAATCGCCAAAAAGGCCAAGGTCAGCAAGGGCATAGTTTTTTTTTATTTCAAGAAGAAAGACAACCTTATAGAGAAAGCTGCTCTCCAGTCAGTTCCCGTTGATGAGATATCCGGAGTGAACAAGAGAGACCACGTAAGTGCCCAAGAACTCCTCATGGATTTCGGCCTGTCCTTCCTTAATAAATACAAGAATCCAGATCTAAGGAATCTGCTTCTCATGACAATAGCAAACAAAGAAAAGTACAAGCAGATTGAACAGGCACTGAGGGAAATGTGCTTCCATGAGATGAACAACATGTTCTCGAAGCTGGAGGAGTTCGCAGGAACGGGAGTGCCAGCTCCTGTTAGGAGAGCTTTTTTTGGTGCTCTGCTTTGTTACGTAGTGTGGTGGAATGACAATGAAATGAATCCAGAGGAATATGTGAGAACACTTACGGAGAGAATAATGGATGGAATAAGAGTCCCAACATAATTCCGGGAAATAAGCAGCGGTTGAATATATGAAAAAACGGAAAAAGTTTGATTGGTGTCTCTGGGCATTATATTATGCTGTTCAAAGATATAACTATGGATCTGAGGGGAAACACACCGTATGGACCGGAGGGGATTTGAACCCCTGGCCTCTTCCATGCCAAGGAAGCGATCTACCTCTGATCTACCGGCCCGGATGTCTGTTAAAAAGACAGACCAGCCCTGATTGAGAAAATGCCTATAAATATTATCCTAAGGGCTTCCATGAAATGCAAGAGGCTGAGTGGCCCCTTAAGAGCGGTCCACAGGGTTGAATGGGCCCCTTATCTTTTCAATGGAACGTTCAAGCATCTCTACCTCTTCAGGAGTCATTTGCCAGCCCATGGCACCTGCGTTTTCTTTTACATGATCGGGATTTGATGCCCGCGGAATTGGAAATACAAATTCGTATTTGCTCATAAACCAGTTTAATACTATCTGGGTTGCTGTCTTCTTCCCATGCTGATTTTCAATTGCCTTCATTAAATCCTGATTTACGGCGGAAGTACCTGCCAGTTTGCCGTGTCCGAGCGGGAAATATGCCAGAATGGCAATACCATTCTCCCTGCAGTAAGGAAGCAGGTCCTTCTCGATGTTCCTGTGTGCCAGGCTGAAATTCATCTGTGTGGAACTCAGGGGATATTTTTTAAGCCAAGATACAGCTTCTTCAGTCTGTGCAAGAGTGAAGTTGCTGATTCCAATGTATCTTATCTTCCCCTGATCCACAAGATGCTCCATCGCCCTGATTCCTTCCTTTATCCTGTTCTTGTTTGAAGACGGAAAATGCATCTGGTAGAGATCAATGTAATCTGTTCCGAGATTTCTCAGGCTTCTTTCACATGATTTAATTAAAGAATCATATGAAAAGTGAAGCGGCATCACCTTTGTAGCCAGAAATATCTCTTCACGAGGCATCCCCTTTATGGCCTCCGCCACAAGTGGTTCACTCTGGTAGAGCTCTGCAGAATCGATGAGATTTATTCCTGATGCAATTGCAGCCTTAATTGCCTCAACACGCCTCTGTCTGCCGGCTTTTATTCCCAAGATCTTGGCTGGTGCTATCCATCTGAAGTCATAATACGTGCCTACCCCCATTGGGCTAACCTGAGCTTCTGTCCTTGCAAATCTTACTCTTTCCATCAGCTGATCATGCATTTGCGCATATTAACATTATAATCCACACGTATGTTTTTCAGCAATGAGACCATAGCGAAACACACAACACTGATAATTTTTATACAGACGAAACACTTAGTTCTCTAGCTTGGTAATGGATTCTAAAAGAGATTCCCCAGAGGAAGCGGCAAAATGGGATGGGCCCGGTGAAGTGCTCGATTCATACGATCTGTTGGGAGGCAGAGCAAGAATCAACATTTTCAGGTCACCCGAGAACTCAGAGATTCTCTGCAATGTGGAGGAACCCAAGCTCACTGGAAAAGAGATGGGCGAGGTAGGGCGGCTGGAAGAGATGATCTGGACTTTCATTCCTGACATGGCTGGAGCTTCTCAGGATCTTTCGCTGGACATGAGTGCCCTCATTGAATCATTCATACACGAGAGAATGCCGTGGATAAAGGGAGAACTAAGAGAAAAATACATGTATTATCTGAACAGGGATTTCAACGGCTATGGGATCATAGATCCGCTTGTCAGGGATGGAAAAATAGAGGATATATCCTGTGACGGCCCTGGAATTCCGGTATTCATATTCCATAGTGATTTTGGCTCCATATCAACAAATATCACATTCAGGGATTCAGTGCAGCTTTCATCTTTTATAGTGAGGCTTTCCCAGATGTGCGGGAAGTCAATCTCCATCAATACACCACTTCTGGACGGAATAACCCGTGACGGCCACAGGGTTGAGGCAATATATTCGGGGGAAATTTCAGGCAGGGGTCCGGCCTTTACCATCCGTCTGTTCAGGGAAAGCCCGTTCACTCCAGCTGAACTCATACACCTGGGAACTGCAAGCCCTGAAATGATGTCATATCTCTGGATGATGGTGGAGAACCTGAATTCTGCACTTATTGTGGGAGCACCGGGATCAGGCAAGACTTCAGCACTGAACTCTATTCTCATGTTCGCACCAGTGAATACAAAGATTTTCAGCATCGAGGACACAAGGGAACTCAACCTGTCACACGAGAACTGGGTCGCTGCCGAAACCCGGGAGATTGAGCGGGAAAGCCTCACGGGGATATCATCCTTCGGACTGTTTGATCTTGTTAAGGTAGCTATGCGGCAGAGGCCCACCTACATAGTTGTAGGTGAGGTCAGAGGAAGGGAAATGTATGCACTCTTCCAGGCAATGGCAACGGGACACACCACCTATTCCACGGTTCATGCAGATTCCATGGAATCATTAATGAACAGGCTGGAGAATGAACCCATGAACGTGCCGAAACTCATGATTTCATACCTGAACATAGTAATATTCATCAATTTTGTAAGGAAAGGCGAGAAAAAGGTAAGGAGAATAACGGAGATAGACGAAATCGCAGGAATTGATTCGAGGACCGGGGACATAACCTACAACCGTGTCTTCACGCATGATCCGGCAGATGATACTTTCTGGTTCTCTGGAAACAGCATGCTCTTGAAAAAGATTGCAGAACAGAGATCCATCCCGGTTGAAGAAGTTTCGAGGATATTGCAGGCCAGGGCACATATCCTCAAGGATTCAGCAGATTCTAAAATGAAACATGCCGATCTGGCTGAGACAATTCAGCGATCATATATGGGAGGTAACTGATGTTTCCCGGCTCACTGCGTGCAGCGAATAAGCGGAATAGTGAATTTCGTGTGCCAGCAATGAGGCGCTATGCCGTCAGGTTTTTCGGGAAGTTCCTTTCCAGCCACGTGAATCAGGAATCCATGGAAAGGAACCTGAGAAGGGCCAAGATGGGAATGAGCGGAGTTGAATTCTATTCTGAGGCTATCCTCTATTCCATAATATTTGGTGCGATTCTGGTGGCAATAGACTCAATTTTTCTGCATCTTTTTCCGTCTCTAAATATCATTATTGCCTCAACGAGCTTTCTTGCCATTGTTGCATTCGTTGCGCTGTTCCTTGAACTGCCCGTAAATGTTGTAAGAGTGAGGAGAAGAAAGATAGATTCCATCCTGACAGTTACTATCGGCTATTTTGCCACAATGGCTTCGGCGGACATACCTGTTGACATAATATTCAGGGACCTGGGCGAGAGCAGGCAGTACGGCGAGGTCAGCAGGGAGGCCAGGAGCATTTGGCTCAGGACTTCTGTCTTCGGACAGGATATAATGAGTTCCATAAGGGAAGCTGCCAAGAATTCGCCGAGCCAGAGATTTGCAGACTTTCTTCAGGGAATAATTACGAGCGTAAATTCCGGCGGTGACCTCAAGTCCTACTTCACGTCAAAGGCACAGCAGTTCCAGGAGGAACTGAGGTCCAGAATAAGGCAGAATTCCGATTCAATGGGAATACTTGCTGAGAGCTTTGTAACGGTGGGAGTTGCGTTTCCCCTCATACTGATGATCATAGTGGGTGTCGTCGCCTTCCTGTCTCCCGTTCCCCCTGCCGGATACATTGTGATTCTCATATTCACTGTGGCAGTGATCATACCGGCACTGCTGGGCATATTTGCATACTTCTTCGGAAGTACGGAGGGTGAGATAGAACTATGAGAAGAGAAACTGCCATATCAGCAGTGTCCATAACCGTGGCATTCCTCATAGCTGCAGCCGTCACTGTGCTCTCCGTCCGCATGGGAAGGAACGACAGCATCCTGCTCTTCTCCATACCATTTGCAGCTTCAATTGTGCTCATCCCTGCAGGGGTTCTGAGGAAAATGAGGCTTTCACAGATTGACAGTGCCAGGAAGAACCTGCCTGAATTCCTCAGGGACCTGTCTGATTACACCATGTATGGGGTTCCACTTTCTGACGCGGTGGTCAGGGTTTCAGCAAACGATTATGGGTCGCTCAATCCCGAGATAAAGGAACTGGCAAGAAAGGTGAAGGGGGGAGAACCTGTGGAGGAAGCAATGGAGAACTTCGGGCAGTCCATTGGCATCATGGATCTGCAGAGAATTGGCGTGATACTGCGCAAAGCCGGCGAATCGGGAAGCAACACAGCTGACGTCATTAGCCTCATTTCAAATTTCACATCCCAGCTTCAGCTCCTGAGGGAGGAACGCGTTGCCGAGATGAGGAACTACAACCTGATCCTCATGGTCTCCTTCGCTGTGTTCTTTATCGTCATACTTATAATTGATCTTCAGTTCTTCCATGCCATAAAGCTCAGCAACACCGGAGCGTTTGCTTTTCATTCCACCGGGGCAACAGTACTGGAAAGAATATTTGACATAGGCATTTATGTGGAGGCCGCCGGTATCGGTGCAATCATAGGAATGGTGAAGAACAGGAACCCGTCATCCGGATTTCTTGAAATGGGATCAATGCTGCTCATTTCGTCACTGGTGCTTGCAATAGCCGGGGTGATCTGAAATGGACCGGGGAGTGCTGGAAAAATACGAGATTGAGGGGGGAGTTGCCGAGATCAGTATAGTCAGAGATTCTGATGGAAAGGTGAACTACAGGATCAATGAAAGACCCCCCGGTGATGATCTAATGAAGGAGGTTGACAGTATCCGATCAGGATACCTTGAAAATCCCGGTACAGAGACTGTGGAGCAGTATATTGAAGCACATAACCATGAAAACGGGTCCATGCGCACACTGCTTTACTATGTGAGCAGATATGCCATCGGTTTGCAGATAGTTGAACCGCTGATGCATGACCCCAGGATTGAGGATATTTCATGTGACGGCCCTGGAATTCCCGTATATGTTTTTATCAGGGAGTATGGTTACATACCCACCAGCATAGTGTTCAGCAATGAGGAGGATCTGAACTCGTATGTAAGAAGGCTCTCCCAGTTCGGAGGCAAGCAGATTTCCGCATCTTCGCCAATCATGGAGGCCACACTGCCTGACGGGTCAAGGCTTCAGGCCTCCATTGGAAGGTATATCACATCAAGGGGCCCAACATTTTCCATAAGGAGATTCAGGGAAACGCCCATGAGCCCTGTTGATCTTATGGATACTGGCACTGCGGACAATGCCGTCATGGCATACCTGTGGACAATCATAGAAAGCGGTGCAAACATAATGATAGTGGGCGGCACAGCAAGCGGAAAGACCACCTTCCTCAACGCAGTTCTCTCCTTCATACCTCCCGACAGAAAGATAGTGACCATTGAGGATACCAGAGAGATCAACCTTGCGCACCAGAACTGGATAGCCGCCGTGACCCGTGTTACTCCCGGGACAGATGAGAACCAGGGCGGGAAATCCAGTGAGATAAGCATGTTCGACCTGCTTGAATCATCTCTCAGGCACAGGCCCAATTACATAATTCTGGGTGAGGTGAGGGGGCATGAAACTTTCACGGTTTTCCAGGCAATGTCTGCAGGGCGGTTCGGTATGGGAACATTCCATGCCGATGATGTTTCCACATTCATACACAGGCTGGAATCAAGGCCGATAAGCATTCCGCGGAACCTCACAGCATCCCTGGATACCATCATAGTTCTGAAGACAGGGATTGAAAATGGCAGGCTCAAGAGATATGTTGGGGAGGTTGCTGAAATTGTCGGAATAGACTCCGGAAGCGGCGATATAGTGACCAACTCAATATTCAGGTTCGAAGGCGGCAGATACACATACTCAGGCTACAGCTATGTGTTCAGGCGTATTTCCACCAGGGAAGGCACTGAGGAGAAGTCGCTTATCCAGAATATGATGCTGAGAAAGGCTATTCTTCAAAAGATGTCGGAAATGGGGATTTCAAGATTCCATCAGGTCTTCGAGTTTTTATCCCTGTATTCCAGGGATCCGGCAAGAGCACTGAAGATACTTGGGCTTTAGGAGCCATTCTGAGGTGGTTTGAGAAGCTTTTTTGCCACAATGGGAATATAAACTGTCTGTATTATTATGGAGAAGAGCACAACAAATGACACAACTACAGCAATTATGGTGCCGTAGTGAAGAAGAAGCGGGTTGCCTGTTGTAACACCTATTGTATAGGGGACAGTCGACATAACCACTGATACCACTCCCCTTGGGCCAACCAGGGAATAGAAACCCATGGTCCTTCGGTCTACGGCAGATCGGCTGCGCTTCTTGGGAAAGAATGAGAGAGACCCGAATACAGCCAGGGGCCGCGCCACAAATATAACCAGAAGTGACATGGCAATCCCGATAAGGGCATACTGTTCTATTTCCAGGCGTGTGAGCATGCTCCCAAGGCTCAGGAAGATGACTGCCTGTGCCAGGAATGACAGGTTCTCCTGGAAACTTTCCTCCCTGCTCCAGAATATGCTCTTGTCAGAGAAGTTGCCCACTATTGCCCCGGTGGCGATTATGGCAGGGAACGGCGTGATTCCAACCGCCTCCATTATTGTGAATTCGAGAATCACTATGCCCAGAAGGAGGCCAACTATGAGGTTTTCAAAATTCAGGAACCGGTTCAGGATGATGACTGTGAAGCCTACAAATATGCCTATGAGCGACGGTATTGCGATCTGTATTATGAAATATACCACGGAGCCGAAAGCAAAGCCAAGCCTTGTCACTATTCCGGAGAAGGAAGATATGTAGGTTGAGTTCGGAGCGATGAGCAGTATTGCCACAGAAACCAGGATTATACCGATGGGATCGTTGAAAAGGCTTTCCCCCACAAGAGTTCCGGAAACATCATCCTTGATGTTTATTCTTTTGAACAGTGGAATCAGCGTTGCGGGATCTGTGGGTGATATTATTGCTCCGAACAGGAAGCCGATTGAAAACGGTGCCCTGAAGATGAGGGAGAAGATTGATCCGGCTACCAGTGCGGTGATGATGACACCAATGGTATCGAGGGATGCTATCTTGAAAAAGTGCCTCCTTATGACCCTGAAATTCATGTGATGGCTTTCGTAATACAGGATAATCATTATTCCAAGAAGGCCAATTCCTATCTCCCCGAACTGGGTGAGAAAGTTTGAGGCAAAGGTGTGGTTTATGATTTCAAGAACGGGTCCGAATATTATCCCAAGAATTATGAGTATTGGTATATCAGCAATTGCTGCTTTCCTTGATATTGGTATGGCGAAGGCTGCAAGTATAAGGATCAGGCTAATCTGATAATACTGTGCCTCGAACGCCGATATCATTAGTTCCCCTCAGCTCAGCAGCGATGCTGGCATCCTCCTCTTGTGCTGGCTCCTGCTGTACATCTCCATTATCTTCCTGTCATTTTCTCCAGATGGTGGTTCCTTCCTGTCAAATATACGAATTATGGCTTCGTCCACTTCTTCATAGGTCATTCCCATCTCATCCTCATCAGTCTGGTTCTCCCACAGGCCGGCACTTGGCTTTTTCATTATTATGCTTTCTGGTACACCCAGGAATTTCGCCATCTCCCTGACCTGGAACTTCAGAAGGTGCATGATGGGTTCCACGTCGCAGGCGCCATCCCCATATTTTGTGTAGTATCCTGTCACATACTCAGTCCTGTTTGTTGTACCTATCACCAGGCCATCATTGATGTTTGCAAGGTAATAGAGTATGACCATACGTATCCGGGACTTTATATTGCCTGCTGCCCTGGTGTCCGTGACACCAAGGTTCCTGTAGAATGATTCTGCAATTCCGGATATTGGTTTCATCTCCACAGGCACGCCTGTAGCCTTTGAGAGCTCCATTACATCCTGGTAGTCAGCGCCCTGCCTGTCTGTTTCCGGGAGATGGACTGCCACAATCCTCTCCGCAGGTATGGCTCTCGAAAGGAGTGCAAGCACGAGCGCACTGTCCACGCCTCCACTCACCCCGATGACTGCCATATGGCCTGAAAGCTGATCCCGGAGAAAACCGGTGATTAATTCTGACTGTTCCTGAGGCTTAAAACTGTACATTCTGATCTTTATCAGCGGTGCATAAATAAATATTTACAGTGTCTGGCGAAATCGAAGAGTTCGCCTTCACTTCCCCGGTTTCAATTTCCTGGCAGCCATGAGGTTGGAAAACACCATGGTGGAAGTGACTGCACCTACACCTCCGGGAACCGGAGTTATGGCCCTCACAATGGGTGCAATACTTTCGAAATCCGCATCCCCGGTGATCTGCCCGCCCCTGGAGTTTATTCCGACATCTATGACTGATGTTCTTTCCGAGACATATTCGGGTGTAAGAAATCCAGGATGTCCTGCAGCAACCACTATAACATCGCACGATCGTGTGATTTCATGGATTTTCAAAGACCGGCTGTGCAGAATTAACGGAGTATAATTTGATGACAGCATGAGCATTGAAAGCGGTTTCCCCACCGTTATTGTCCTGTTTATTATGGCCACGGCCGATCCCTGTGGAACCTGCATGGCCCTCATGAATTCCATCACAGCAAGCGGAGTTGCCGGTGCCAGGCATGGTGCTCCGGACATCAGCCTGCCGAGGCTTGCATATGTGGCGCCGTCAACGTCCTTCCAGTAGGGTATCCTGTTGGCGAGTTCCACATAACTGAGATGTTCCGGAACCTCATTTTCAAGTATGATTCCATCCACCTCCGGATCAGCTGCAAGGGAATCAATGATATCTGAAGCCTCTTTTGCCGATGTCTCCGGAGGAAGTGAGTGTGCGTCAACTTCTATTCCCAGATCATGCCCCTTCCTGATCTTTGCCCTGAAATAAGAAGCTGATGCGGCATCTTTCCCAATTCGTATAACTGATAGCCTGGGTGCCTGGCCCTGCACAGCTATTTCTCTCCGGATTTTCTCGGCTATGCTGTCGGAGATGCTTCTGCCCTCGTATACAATTGCAGCCATATTATCACTCCCATGAAATTACTGTCTTTATCTCGTCAGCCGGTTTCTTCAGGAAGATTCCCGTGTCATCAGGCCTTAACCTGGCAGTTATCATAGTCTCAATGGCTTTACCATAGTGTGCCTTCCACTGGTATATGTCCTGAAGAGCCCCCTCATAGTGAATTCTCGCCCCGTCCACTGAGCCTACGATACTGAGGTTCTTTTCAACGATGCTTCCAAGGATTTCTCCATCCACCTGTGCGGGTTGTGCCTTCCCGTTGGTGCCAAACAGCACCACGATGCCATTGTTGTTCATCCTCCCCAGAAAACGGAGAACAGTCCCAGGATCGCCGCTTGTGTCAATCAGCAGATCAATACCGTTCTCCTCCCTGATACCTGCCCGGGCGTAATCGTAGAAACCCATTCCCGTGTCCTCAACGAGCTTCGCTTTTGTACTGTCAAGCGGATGCCTGTTTGTTATGCCTGTGCTGAAACCATAATCCATGGACTTAAGCGCGAAGAGGAAACCCTCACTGCCTGTTCCTATTATAACTGCCCTTTTTCCATCGTATGCCCCTGATGAATCCGTGAATATGGATCTGCGGGATATAATGTCCAGTACCTCGAAAACCTTCTCAACATTCTTTACAGGCTCGGTCAGGACTGCAATATCATCCTTCCTGTTGCCTGGAACCCTAACAAGGTATTCCGGAAAATCCCCGAACTCATCGCGCATGAATCCGTGAAGCCCCGTGACACCAGCCTCATGTTTCTGCCCGTCGGAGCAGTTGTCGGATCTTCCAATAAGGCAGTTCAGGCATTTTCCAGGCCTTCTTACCATGGGTACAACGATGTCACCGGCCTTTATGTTGTACTGATTCGGTTCCGCCGAAATCACCATGCTCAGGCTTTCATGGCCAAGTATGAGCCTGTTTTCGCCATGCGGGTTATATGCGAATGGCAATGCTCCGTTCACAATGCCCCTGTCTGTGCCGCATATCCCTGTTAATATGGGCTTTAGAATTACTGGAAAGCTGCTGTAATCCATATCCCGGGATTCTATCTGTACTCCGCCCTGCGGAGCGTCGGTCACGATTGATCTTACTATCATGATAAAGCTATCCCTAAAATATATTTAAACAAGACCGGGAGCCATTCCAGAGAAGATGTTCCGGAAGCAAATGAGCCCGCGCATCAGAACAGAGGTTTTCCCCAAGGAGGGCAAATCTCCACAGTATAGGCTGAACCTTCCTGCATCAAGTGCAAGGATCTGGATTTCAGAGCTGGTGACCCATCCTGACCTTCTTCGTGGTAAGATAGAATTCATCGTAGGGCGTCGGTTCGCTCTTTATGGGGATCCTTTCAGATATTGTTATGCCGTTGTGGGTCAGGAAATCCATCTTGGCAGGATTGTTGGTCATGAGTTTTATGGTGCTGATATGGAAATATTTCAGTACATCCACTGCAAAAGAGTAATCTCTCTTGTCCACCGGGAGCCCAAGCATAAGATTAGCCTCCACAGTGTCATAACCCTCATCCTGAAGGCTATAGGCCTTGATTTTGTTCAGGAGACCGATGCCGCGCCCTTCCTGCCTGAGGTATATGAGCATGCCGGCCTCAACTCTTCCAAGGTAGACAAGGGAACGGATAAGCTGATCCCTGCAGTCACACCTTCTGGAACCCAGAACATCGCCAGTGAGGCATTCAGAATGTATTCTCACCGGTATGTCCTGGCGGTTCATCACGTCACCCCTCACCAGGACCGCGTGATCCTTCCTGTCATCTGAGCTGAATGTGTAGATGTCAAACAAGCCTGCCATGGTTGGCAGTTTAGCCTTTGCATTTAGTTCTATCATTGAATTCACTCTTAAGAGCCCCATAACTTATAAAAATATTGATAAAAATTTTGAGAATATTTTGTCTGTCGCATCCATATAGTTTGCTAGGGCGAATCAGGCCTCAAGCACCATTTTTCACAGCTATCTTTCTGGCCCCCACAGTCTTTTCTCCGATTTTGAAAAGATAAATATCCCTGCTTCCCTTCAGGCCAGCCGAGAATGAGTCTCTTGCCTCATAATAACTTCCATCCTGCACGCCATATCTCAGAAAAACCCTGCCTGCATCCGCTGCACGCAGATCTGAAACTATGTCCTGAGAGTTAGAAGTGAAGAGAACCTCATATATCTCTCCCGGAAAACTTTCAACTATTGCTGATGCACATGCCAGATATCTCCTCTTATCGGATGCCACCGGCTTTATTCCGGTCTCTGCAATAACCTTTCCCACCAGCTTTGCTCTTATGACGGCAGGATCAAACGAATACAGATAATCATCCATGCATGATCCAGACACCGTGGGACTGTCCTCAGGAGACCCGCTGATCCTGATGCCTTGGGGAAGAATCACGGCAGAAACCTGGGAGTTTGAAATCTCCCCCGTATACAGGGTAAGGCGGTTCAAGGACCCTTCCACAGAAATGTATTCCTTTTCGCCTGGAATTGTGATGTTGTTCCATTTCATCTGTGGTGGAAGATCAAAAACAAAATTTGCTGTCCCCCCTCTGGCCGCTGCAATAACAGCATCCGGTGGTGGAGTGAGATCGTCCAGCTTACGCTCGGACGCGCCTGATGGCCTGGCCGGATCGCTGAAAATAACAGTATCATCACTGATTTTGCCGGCCTCAAGTGCCCTGATTCCGTCTCCATGCATGAATCTTAAATTTCTGCCACTGTAGACATCCCCATTCAGCAAAGACATCATATAGCGATCAGCGTCAGACTCAATCCCCACTGTGGAAAGGTGGGATCGCGACATTATGGCGGTCTGTATGCCGCTGCCTGACCCTATGTCCACAAGGTTCATACCGGAAATTCTGCCAGCCCTGTAATTGCAGACCACCTCCGGAGTTGAGAAACTCGACAGGTACTGGTCAAGCCACACCTTTTCATAGAGCGAAAATTTATGAGAAACCCTGATCCTTGCCTTTGCAATCTCATAGATGATTTCAAGATCACCGTGCGGTATCTTCAGCATCCTTCCAACGGATGTTCTGTCCCTCCCTTCCCTGATGAGGTCCATAACTATGGATATCCTCTCATTCATTTTTTCCCTGAATGCAGCGTCGTGCCTGACATGGTCAAGGAAAACTGCCATCCTGCTTCTCATTGTTTCTTACCATGATTTAAAGCGCATATATTTAGCAGACTGTTGGCAGAAGCTGAATATTTTATATCAGGAATGCGCCTTGAATCTGCAATGTGCCTGCTGTATACATAATGAAAAAAGCATTAATATTATTGTAAGCTAACGACACTCATGCAGTTGATACGGACCGGCAAGGTCAAGGAAGTATATGATGAAGGGGAAACCCTGCTCTTCAGATTTACGGATAAGATATCCGTTTTTGACAAGATGATTCCAAGCCTGATTCCCCATAAGGGGGAATCGCTCTGCAGGACCTCAGCTTACTGGTTCAAGATGGCAAAGGAATCTGCAAGGGTTGAGACGCACTTCATTGATACTCCGGCACCCAACGAGATGAGGGTCAAGAAATTTTTTGTCCCCGAAGGTAAGGGGAGCCCCTATGAAATTGAGTACGTTATTCCTCTTGAATTCATAATGCGCTATTATGTGGCCGGCTCCCTATTCGATCGCCTTAATGAGGGCACGCTGAAGCCTGATGATGTGGGCCTCAACCACATGCCAAAATACGGGGATGAGCTTGACGATCCCTTCTTTGAAGTTACCACAAAATATGAGAAATTTGATCGTGTCCTGACTAGGGGTGAGGCCATAGAAATTGGAGGCATGACCGGAACAGAGATCAACAACATCAGGGAGACCATCCTGAAGATAGACAGGCGCCTCAACAAGCAGGTTCTCAGCAGGGGCCTCATACATGCCGATGGAAAGAAGGAATTTGCTTTCGGCCCTGGGAGGCAGCCAGTCATAATTGACACATTTGGAACTGCCGATGAAGACAGATTCTGGGACCTTGAAAAGTACAATTCAGGAGAGGTCATTGAGTTGAGCAAGGAATCCGTGCGGCAGTACTACAGAAGCATAGGCTACCATAAACAGCTTTACGATGCCAGAAAGAAGGGTGAAAAGGAGCCGGAAATTCCGCCACTGCCACCTGAAATGATACAGAAAACCTCCCAGCTTTATGTTGACATGTTCCAGCGGCTTACGGGCCAGACCTGGTGATCACTGAATCCCAAGATCAACCTGGGTCTCAATGTAATGCCACATCTGGTGCTCCAGTTCATATGACCATAATGCTTCCGGAACCTCCAGATATGCCATCATTGGATTTGTGAAGAAAGGCTCTATAACCTCATTTTTGAGGTCCTTCAGCCAGTCTGCAACACCAACCCTGATCTTGAAGTTTGATGGAGTGCCATCAATGATCATTGTGTATGCCCTGTTGGCAGCCAGGATGGTCCTGAAAATGCCGCCCTTCTTCGCCTGGACTATGTAGCCCTCTGGGTGCTTTGATGACTGGGTCCTGAAGCCTTCCTCCTTAAAGAAACTCTCAATCATATCCTGTAACTGGTCAAGGTTGACTCTTTTTCCCAAATAGTCTCTCTGTGCGAATTTCATAAGTTCTGTATGTCTGGAATATTATTAAACGCTTATTGCAATATTCCATTGATGACGCGATCCCCCTATGAAACCATAATACCTGCAATAATCAAATCGGACGGAAAGAACTGCGTTCTATCAATAGATCTCGAAACACTCATCCTGAAGAAGGAGCAGTTCCTGACCTATGAGAAAATCATAGCTGTATCGCTGTCCTATATGGATGGTGACATGAAAACGGAACTCTATGTGGCAGGAGATGACAGCGCTGATTCTGAATTTGAGATACTGTCAAAACTGGATACTTTCATAAGGGACTTCTCTCCGTCCGTGATAATAGGATACAACCAGACCGGCTATGACATTCCGCTGCTCAGGATGAAGATGACGAAGCTCCCATATGGAAAGCAGCTCTGGAACCTTAAGCACTTCCTGTCAGTATCATACACACTGGACATGATGCAGGTAATTGCGGAATTCCTTGGAAAATACGATGGTGATTACCGCTTCAGAAAGCTCTCCGAAGTGGTAAGCCATGAGGCTTTTGCTGATCTTCCTCTTGACAGGAAAAAACACCTGGTAGTCAGGGAAGACATGAATATAGGCGAGGCCATATACGAAATGTGGAAGTCGAAGTCGCCCGAATTTCTGGAATACTGCAGAGGGGACACCCGTGACGTCCTTTCGATTTTCAATTATATTTTCCGGGTTGAATGACTGATGTGAAAAACCTGCATCACAACGCCCAGATAGGTGACATTCTCCCACCCCTGAAGTGTGTGAGATTTCTCGCTCACAAATGTTAAAAAAAGAAATTATTGTGGTCAGAAGCTTCCGAATCTGGCAATGACATCCGAGAGGTTATCCATGTAGTCCTTGAAAATCCTGAGCACATCACGGCTCGTTATGACGCCGATGAGCTTGCCGTTTTCAATAACGGGGAGCCTCCTGACACCTTTCTTGCTCATGAGCACGGTGACCTGATCCGTAGGCGTCTTTGGATCAACAGACATGAGGGGCGTATTCATGATATCCTTCAGCAGAACCTCCTTGGGGTTCAGATCCTTTGAGACTATTTTGTTCACGAAGTCCCATTCCGTGACCATTCCAATGGGTTTGCCATCACGTTCGATAATTGCGAATCCAACATGATCATTGCTCATTATCTTTGCCGCCTGACTGGCTGTTGTTTCTTCTTTCATCATGAACGTGTATTCCTTCATTATGTCTCTGGCGTAAAGAACCATGCTTGAGTATAACATGAGTATATTTAAGCAAAACTCACCTGCTTTCTGGAGGATTAAATTTCAAAAATATGCGGGAACAATTATCATTTCAAATGTTTTGTACCCCCTTATTCTGCGCACTTCATGGATGGGGGTTGTGATGATATCTTTTTCTGCGGTTCCAGCATGGCCTGAAGGCTGCCGGCAAGTTGCGGTCTCATGCAGGAAAATATTTAATATGACATTAAACTACAGCAATTACAGGTTTTTAGGACGTGAATTCATGGAACAGACGTTACATACCGGAACAACCACTGTTGCGATTACAGTGAAGGATGCGGTCGTCATGGCCACTGAAAGGAGAGTGACCATGGACCACTTCATCATGCACAAGAATGGAAAGAAGCTTCACCAGATTGATACTCATGCAGCAATGACAATTGCAGGGCTCGTGGGAGACGCCCAGGTGCTTGTCAGGTACATGTCTGCCGAGCTTGAGATATACAGGCTTCAGAGACGTGTAAACATGCCCATTGAGGCAGCTGCCACCCTTCTGTCAAACATACTCAACCAGAGTAAATTCTACCCGTATATGGTGCAGATACTCATTGGAGGTTATGACCGGGCGCCACACATATTCTCTGTTGACGCTGCTGGTGGATCAGTTGAAGATATCTATGCAAGCACGGGATCAGGATCCCCAATGGTCTATGGAGTCCTGGAAAACGGCTTCAGGAAGGATATGTCTGTGGATGAAGGCGTGGAGCTTGTCATACGTGCAATATCGGCGGCAAAGCAGAGGGATTCGGCTTCAGGCGGAATGATAGATGTGGCCGTTATTGACAAGAACGGTTTCCGTCAGATTCCTGAAGAAGAAGTGGCAGACAGAATAAAAAAATTCAAGTTACTGCTTTAAATTTCCATTAAATATTTATCAAGTTAAATTGGGGCGTACCCAGAAATGTCTTTTAGAGATTATCTATCGGAAGCAAGAAGTATATTCGACAAGCTCTATCCCGACAACCAGATCACGGAGGTGGACTATGAGGGACCAACCATTGTAGTCTACACCAAGAACCTTGATCTGTTCTCACACAGGGATGATCTGGCAAAGCAGATCGCACAGGAACTCAGAAGGAGGATTGCCATAAGGCCGGACCCAAGTATTTTACTGCCTGAGGAGGAGGCAACACTGATCATACATGAGATAATTCCTGATGAGGCCGGATTCAGGGACGTCTATTTTGAATCCGACACCGGAGAGGCAGTAATAGAAGTGGAAGAACCATCCATTATAACTGCCAGGGATGCCGAATATGTATCCACCATAAAGGAGAAAACCAAATGGTCTCCCAGATTCGTCAGGGCTCCACCCATGCATTCCAGAACAGTCAAGGAAATGAGGGAGTTCATGAGGGAAGTCAAGCAGGAACGCAAGGTTTTCCTGCACAATCTCGGGGAAAACTGAACATCCCG
>JAKAQT010000096.1 GCA_021819605.1 Thermoplasmata archaeon | reverse complement strand
AGTGGAAGCCAGCTCACAGGCACAGGGTTCATACCCATGGATGCAGAGTTCATAATTGGCGGCCCAGGTGGTGGATCAACTGCAGATTTCTATAACATAAGCGGAAGCATGTCCCTGGATTACAGGGAAAGCAGCGGAAAAACCATCCCAGTGGGATCTGCATACAACGCAGGTTCCGAGACCGGAGAAACATCCTCAGGAATAGGGATGTATTATTCCAACCACACTGCATATCTGTCAACGGGACCATCCTTTGTGGAGGGACTCTGGAACATTTCCAACAACCCGGGCATGGTCTCTATCCATGGCAGCGTGGACCCTTCAAATGCCTTTGTTATGGTGAGTGATTCCAGAGTGATGGATAACGTCACTGCACAGTGGGCTCCAGCAGGCACAGACGGCAATTTCGATTACCATCTCTCTCCGGGAAATTATTCCATGGAATTCCTCCTGAGCTATCATAATTCATCCTTTGTGAACGACATTAAACTTTCCTCTGGACGAACTTACAATGCAGGAATAATCTCACTGGGGGCTAATTTCTCAAGGGGAATATACACACCGCTGTATTCGTTCAGCAATGCTCAGCTAAGGAACCTCAGCTATGCTGGCAATGGCACTGCCTCCAGCCCGTTCCTGATACCGGGCCCGAGGGCACTTGCAGATAATGGCACCTCCGCTCAGGCACAGCTCAGTCCTGTTTTCAGCAGGGTGAATGATTATCTCTATCCTGTTTTCTATGGCATCATCCAGGCCAACACGACCAATTATACCATGTACAACGGATTCCGCACTGCCCAAGGTAATTCACCATTTGAGGTTTCACTTCCACTCACTGACCTTGCTTCCCTTACACAGGAATTTGACGTGTCCACGGTGAATTTCCTCCCTGAGGTGTTTTATGCAGCCTCAAATGTAACAATGTCAAATTCAACCATTTCGGGATGGCTCAGCACCATAGTGTATAACAACTTCACACTGGACAATGTACCGCCTGTCGCTTCCCTTGTGCTGTGGAACACTACTCACACCTTGATTGAAAGGAACAGCGTTGAGAGCCAGGGATCAGGAATTCTTATCTATAACCAGAATTCCTCTATTTCTGATAATTATGTCTGGAATAACACATTCTCGAACTACCCTTACGTATATGCGGGTGACTATTACGGATATGCTCCCATAGGCCTTGTCGTTGAAAGCTCAGGCAACACAATTTACAACAATGCATTTACGTCGACAATTCCACTTGTGAGCATAAGCGGGAGAGGGGCCAATATTTACAATGGCGGAAATGCAACTTACACTGACAGATTCAACGTAACAAGGGAGAGTTCCGGTAAAATTACACACTTCAATGGCGTTACTCTTTCTGGAAGCATTCTAAATACGTCCTACCAGGGTGGAAATTATTTCTATAACTACTTTGGAAATGGGACTGTGCCATACAACGGGTCTGGGGTCGGCTTTGTTTTCAACGGCCAGAGGATTTTCAACGGGAGCATTAATGATGGCTACAGCTATAACCCCCTGCTTCTGCCATCCTATGCCACCAACATTTCAGCCACTGGACTCCAAACAGGAACAGAGACCTATTTTGACATAAACAATGCCATTTACAGCATAAGTTATGGGCAGCAGCATACAGTATACCTTCCCAACGGGACCTATTTTCTCTCAGGATTTTCCCTTGTGAGCCCCCAGGTAGAATTTGTGCCGTCAGCATACATGGGAAAACTTCTTCTCACTGGTGGTTCCTTCCAGGCCCTCGGACCAGTGATGAACATTACTCTCAGGTACGAAGAGTACGTGAATCTGACTGTCGCGGAGCAGGGTCTCCCAACCGGAACTCAGTGGGGCTTTTCCGTTCCAGCAGCAGGCGAAGGGTTTGAGCTGGCCTCGGACAACATTTCCATGTTCCTTCCTGCGGGTCAGGAGTATGAGATCATTCCCCAGTCAGTTTCAGGGTATTATTCTTCACCGGTATATACTGGTCAGCTTGACAGCCCAGGGACCGTTACTCTCACCTACAGCAGACTTCAGGCCAACATTTCGAGCAATTTTACCGTAATATTTTCAGAAAGTGGACTCCCGGATGGGACAAGGTGGGAAATCCAGATAGGCCAGCAGAGCTTTTCCACTACAAACAGCACAATGGCGATATATGGCTTTGAGAACGGCAATTATTCCTATGCCATTGTGCCTGTGGCAGGATACCGGGCAGTACAGTCCGGGTACCTGTACATAGATGACGGGAACGGCACTGTGGCGGTAACATTTGTGAAAACATCCGCTGGAGCTAACCAGGCTGCGTATATTGCGCTGTCACTTATTGGAGGTGCCACCATTGGATCCGCTGCTGTATATGCAGTGATGCGCCGGAGAACCTGACCGGCTGTGTCACTTCAACAGGTCGATGAGCTGGCTGGCTTCTTTACGGTTCAGCTCATCCACGGTTTTTTTCTTGAGTTTGCCCATGAAGAGGCGTGCAATCTCCTTCTTGTCCTCTGACTTCTGGAGGCTCTCTATGTACTTAATCTGTTTCTGGCTCACGGGGATTCCGGAGTTGTCTGCGCCCTTTTCAACAGCCATGGATTTGAGCTTTTCTATGAGTTCTGATGCCTCATCCATGTTCAGAAGATTCAGGGAATCTTTTCCATGAGCCTTCAGGAATTCCCTGGCAGCCGCTATTCTCTGTTCGGAGTTCTGCAGGTTCGTGAGAAAAGCGATCTGCTTTCCGGTTGCAAGAGGTTTTCCCGTTGCCCTGCCATCTTCCCCCTTTGGAACTATCTTTCGCAACTCATCTATGAGTTTCGAGGCTTCGGGAACGCTGAGTTCTTCTATGGACCTTTTTCCGGACTCCGACAGGAATTTTTCTATGGCTTTTTTGCGTTCAGGATTCTCGCCCAGGAGCCTGCTTATGAAATTTAACTGATTCCGGGTAGGTGAGTCGGATGGCATAATTGCATGAGTATGATGTTACTGATTAATCTTAGGTTGGCGATTTGATCAATCCTGACAGGGAAACAGAGCATTCAGGTGTCATACATCCCTCCACCTTGATCTTTTCAATGCCAGGTAGCTCATTGCCAGGGTCAGGGAAAGAAGAACCGCCCAGTACACCCCCTGAATCTGGGGGAGATGGATATGAAGTGAGCAGCATTCTGGGCAATCTGTGCTGAATAGGTTGTGGGTGATATGTAGGCAAGATACCTGAATGGGAGTGGTATATATGATATGGGGTAGTATACTGGAGGAATTGTGGTGAGTATTGGCGACAGTATGCCTGAAAATGCCCAGCTTTGCACAATATCTGATGACAGTGTGGAGAGAAGGAATCCAAGTGACACAGAAAAGGTGAATATAGTGGCCATATCCAGGAAAAGAATAACAGAACCGAAGGCTGTGAGATGGACGAAGAGTATGTTGAACACCACGAGAACTGCCAGTGTGGGGATGGAGTATACTATTTCAGAAAGGGCCATTCCCATTATGTATATGCCGGGTCCTGTGGGCGAGCTCACAACCATGTCCTGGAGCCTCATGTCATTCTTCAGATGAGAAAGGTCACCCTGCATGGATGTCCCGCTTGATACCATGTTCATTATGAGCGCCCCCTCTGCGGCCACCGGCAGTAGTGTCCCGTGGCTTGCAAAGGTCACCACAGCCAGTATTGACAGGGGTGCCAGAAGAGTGTTTATCAGGGTCACAGGATAATTTACCATGGCATAAATGGAATTTACAAGGATTGACGCGTATATCTGGCTCCCCACGTTCCTATTCGCCGTTGGCACCCCCCTGAACAAGGGATTCGAATATGGTGTTGAGGGATATTTCCTGCACATTGAACCTGATGTGACTGGCAAGAAGCGATGTTACCAGGCCGTAGGCCTGATCCTCTGTTGTCAGGACCTGGATCTCCCCGTCAGCAAGCCTTCTTACCTGGCCAGTGACGTCGGGCAATTCCAGGTTTCTTGCAAATATCTTGAGACTGAGAGGATATCTGGTCAATCCACGGAGTTCCTCCAGTGTGCCCATGTCAACCATCCTTCCATGGTCAATGATCCCGATCCTGTCTCCAAGCTGCTCTGCCTCCTCAAGGTAGTGCGTGGTCAGAATTATGAGCCTGTCTTTCTTCATTCCTGCAAGAACATCCCAGAGCTCCTTTCTTGAGATGAAGTCAAGGCCTGTTGTTGGCTCATCCATGAAAATGACTTTCGCCTCACTTGCAAGTGCGGTTGCAACCAGAACCTTCCTCTTCTGCCCTCCGGAAAGGCTCCTGTTCTTCAGATTTTCCTGATCCTCCAGCCCAAGGCTGCGAAGAACGTCCCTCGCCATTGTTCTTGATTCAGAGTGTGTGTACCCGCGCCACATGAGATATGAGGTTATTGTCTGCATCGGGGTCATCCATGGCACTGCCCTTGCTTCCTGTGGCACAGCAGCTATGATCTCCCTGACTTCACGCGCATCCTGCACCACATCACTGCCATTGATGAAAGCCCTTCCGGAAGTTGGCATCAATTGTGTTGATAGAATCCTCACCAGCGTGGTCTTTCCGGCACCGTTCTTTCCTATAAGGGCAAATGTTCCATTGTGGTCGATGTGAAAACTTACCCCGTTAAGGGCACTTACATTGCCAGAATAAATCTTGGACAGATCAGTTACCTGTATGTCCACTTCCAGTTATGTTTAAACCTTAACTCCATGTTTATTGTGCAATAGGGATCGCTTTTTCTCACACTTTAATCTTCATGAAGTGCCTGTTATATGGCATCTTCAACATATTGCGAAAGATCTTTATACATATTACACATAGTGTGTAATATGACTGCCCTTCCCGACTGGGTAAAAAAATACAAGACAAAGGGTGTTGAGATTCGTGTTTCCGGAAACAGATATTACGCCTATGAGATGACCAGCAGATGGAATAGGGAGAAGAAAAGGGCAGACAAGATCACTGGCCAGTATCTTGGGGTTGTAACGCATGATGGCATTGTGAAACCGCGATCCATGGGACTGGTGAGATCGGATTATGAATACGGGAACGTTGCCCTGTTATATGGGATAGCTGAGAGGACGGTCATACCTGTACTGAAGGAGATATATCCTACGATGTGGGAACGCATAATCTCATATGTCATATTGAGAAATATACAGCCACTGCCCATGAAGTCCATACACTATCTGTACGAGAAGACATATCTCTGCAGAATAATGGATGAGAGCATGTCCCCCGATTCACTGTCAAGGATGCTTTCATCCCTTCCCGAGGATCAGAGCATCAGGGTCATGAAGAGACTCACGGAGAAGGGGGAATATGTCCTCATGGATTCGACAGCAATATTCTCCCGTTCAGAGAACGTATCATTCCTTGAGTTGGGTCATAATTCAAAGGGGATGCATCTTCCACAGATCAATGTCATGATGCTCTTTTCAGCAACAAGGACAATGCCAACATTCGTAAGGATTCTTCCAGGATCAATAAGGGATGTTACTGCAATGTCAAAGACCATTGAAATTGCAGGCGTTGAGAAATGTGTTATTGTTGCCGATAAGGGATTCTTCTCTGCTGATAACATAAAGGCATTGAAAAAGAATCATCTCAGCTATATCATACCGCTGAGAAGAAATTCATCACTCATACCGGAACCTGAACATTTCATGAACGTGTTTCTGTACGATGGAAAACCTGTGAAGTACTGGAAGAGGGAGAATGATGTCTACATGTTTGAGGATCCTGTTCTCAAAAGTGAGGAGGAGAAGGA
>JAKAQT010000095.1 GCA_021819605.1 Thermoplasmata archaeon | reverse complement strand
CTTTATGTACTCCAGTACCCTAGGAATGTTGATCCTCATGGGGCAAACTTCCCTGCACCCGCCTGAATGCGTGCAGTATTCCGCTGTGCCGTAATCCCTGTTTACAATGGCAGTCCACATTGCACCTGTGGGACCGCCATACGGCTGCTGCCCCCAGTCCTTGCCCATTACCCTGTATACCGGGCAGGAAAAATAGCACCGACCGCACTTTATGCACAGGAGTGCTTCCTTCATGGATTCATCCCTGCTGGCATCCGTTCTACCGTTGTCAAGCAATATGACATGGACTTCCTTTGGACCGGTTGCCGGAATGACCCTTTTCAGTTCAATATCTGCGGTTGAGCTGGGTCCTGAGGTTATGTTAACATAAGTTGGCGGGTATAGTCCTGCATATGCTGACTGCACCATTGCCTCCTTCATGGCATCATTCAGGGTCGGCACTATCTTGTCTATCCCCGTTATAATAATATGAACAGGTGGCAGTACCGTATCGATACGTATATTCCCCTCATTCTCAACAAGTACCACGGATCCAGTGTCAGCTGATATTGCGTTTGCACCTGATATTCCGATATCAGCTTCCATGTATTTCCTGCGCAGAAGCTGCCTAACAGCTGCCACAATCTCCTCAGTGGTGGATTGGTCTGAAAGCTGAAGGCCAAGCTCCTTGTGGAGCATTCTGCCAATATCCTCCCTGGTCATGTGCAATGATGGGAAAACAATGTGGGATGATTCATCTCCGGATAGCTGAATCAAATATGCCCCAAGATCAGTCTCCGATACTGAATTCCCCGATTTCTCCAGAGTGTTGATTATGTCAACCTCGTGGGCAACATTTGACTTTGCCATCACTATCTTCTTGCCTGTGCCCACTATCTGCTTCAGTATGTCCCGGGCCTCCTCGGTTGTCCTGGCAAGATATGCCCTCCCTCCCGTGGAAGTGACGGATTCTATTGTCTGCTTCACATATGAATCAAGATCAGCAATGACATTCAATTTTGCCTCCCTTATCTCCTCTGCCATCTGGGAGAGGTATGGATACTTCTCAAGGATGGCATCAACCTTTGGGACGTTGTTTTCAAGGGCACGCTCAATTGCAATATTCCAGTTGCTCACATAATCACCTCTGCCACATCCTTCATACTGCTTACATATGGTTTCAGATTCTGGTAGCAGAGTGGACATGCCACCATGACATTCTGCGAGACAGACAAAAGTTTTTCAGCCCTGTATTTTGCTATGCTGTCACTGAGATCCATATTGACAGGCCCAAGAGGACCGCCACAGCATGTGCCCAGATCACGGCTTGTGATCATTCTACCCTCAATAAATTCTACACCTGCTTCGCCTGCAATTTCCCGTATTCTGTCTCCTATGGTGTCGTATCTTGAATACAGACATGGATCATGGAAGACAAATTTTCCGTTTCCCGAATACTTCTGAATCAGGGTCAGATAGTTATGCACCTCTATGTCTGCGCCAAAATGATCTTTCAGTCTGTTCATTGCATTTGTTGTATGCGGATCCACTGTTATCACACTCCTCACTCCATGATCCTTCATGAGCTTGAGGACCCTTGATCCGTAATCCCAGAACTGATCCAGCATGCCCAGCTCAAGCAGCAGTCCTCCGCTGTATGGCTCATCATCGTACAGGTATCCATGATCTATGCCGTTCTTCAGGAGCAGAGCTGAAATGTTTGAAAGGATCCTGTAACCTCTCCTGAGATCGTCCCTGTCGGGCTTGATGAGGAACTTTCCAAGTGAAGCAAGCCTTGTTGATCCGCCCATCCTTGCAAATGTGGAAAGGTGTTTCTCATATGCTCTGAACAGGCTGGAAAGCTGGTACATGAATGATGTGTATATGATGGTTTCACCCCCTTTCCTGAGTGTATCAGTCCAGGCGCTGCATAATGACCTGTCGATGGGGAAAGGCACATAGTTCTTCGTGAGAGAATCCATCATCACATCACGTATGCTTTCCAGCTGCCGGAATATTAGCCTGACTGACCGTTCTTTTGATGTCCCGTCTTCTCCACTCATTTTGTCTCACCATCCTATATTTCGGAAATTCCGGTCTGCGGAATCATGAGAAGGTGTTCTCAAGTCTGCCGAGGCCCTCTATTTCTATGGATATCCTGTCACCCTTCCTGATCCAGACTCTCCTGTCTTCCGGCATGCCAAGAATTACACCTTCGGGAGTCCCGGTTGATATTATGTCCCCGGGATATAATGTCATGAATCTGGAAATGTAACTTATGAGGTATGAACAGGAGAAGATCATGTATGATGTATCAGAATTCTGCCTTAATTCACCATTGAGTTCCGTCTTTAAGGAGAGCTTCTGGGGATCCCTGATTTCATCAGCGGTTGTTATGAAAGGCCCACATGGATAGAAGCCATCACCAGATTTCCCAAGAAGCCACTGTGATGTCCTGAACTGCAGATCCCTTGCAGAGACATCATTGCCAATGAAATAGCCGAATACATGATCAAGGGCATCAGATTCCTTTATACTGCTCCCCTTTTTTCCAATAACTATGCCAAGTTCACCTTCGTAATCCAGCTGCTTTGTCTCATGTGGTATGGGTATATTATCTCCAGATCCTGCAAGTGAATTTGCATACTTGCTGAACAGCACTGGGCTCTCGGGAATCTGATCCTTTGTCTCAGCAACATGACTCCTGTAGTTCAGTCCAACACAGATTATCTTCTGGGGTTGCAGGATAACAGGTGCATACTCCACATTTCCATTATTTAACTGCCGTGAGGGTGATTCCTGAGGGGCTGATTCCATAACAGCATGAAACATTTCAGGATTCCGGATGATATCATCTGTCACAACAATTCTATACCTGTCCGCAAATCCTTTCACTGCAGACAATGGAATTATTCTTCCTTCCATCTCCACCGCAGCCTGGACTTTTCCGCCAATCTTTACATTTCCAATCTTCATTACATCATGCCTCTGATGAGAGAATGATCTTTGAAAATGGAGCATCAGGCTTGAGCTGTTCCATGAAGGATTCGTTTCCCCTTTCAAGATTCCTCACATCATACCAGTTCCTGTGGCTGCTGAGGAAACCTGAATTTATGAGGCTGGCACATCTCCTGTAATCATCGTCGGTATAGCAGAATGATCCTGAAATGCTGACCTCGTTCCTGACCACAAGGTTTCCAGGAACGTCAGCATCAGGTTCATGAAGTCCAACAAACATGACCTTACCTCCTGAATCAGCGGAATTTATGGCAAATTTCCTGGTTGCCTTCAGGCCAACTGCATCAATGACCACATCGTACTTTTCTTCACTATTGCCGGTACTCTTCTTTGGTGCTGTGGGATCAATGAGCCGGTCCGCTCCCCATTCCCTGCTCCATTCAAGCCTGTGCTGATTGGTTTCCGAAACTGCCACAAACGAAGCCCCGAAAAGCTTCAGTACTGCTGTAGCCATGAGCCCTATTGTTCCGGCACCAATGACAAGTACCCTGTCACCTGGTTCAACAAGGGATTTTCTCACTGCATGGAATGCTGTGGCCAGGGGTTCAGTGAGTGAACCAAGCAGCAGATCATCGGTCAGATAGCATGATAATGCAGGCACTGCAACAAACTCAGCGAAGGAACCGGGATAGTTCACGCCTATTATCTTCCTCTCCGGGCATAACTGACGATCTCCTCTGCGGCAGAATCTACATTTTCCACAGGTCACAAGCGGATTAACCGTAACATTTTTGCCAACCAGGTACCCATCCTCCGGGGAAGCTGCCTTTATCACTGTTCCGGAAAACTCATGACCCATGACGCTGGGTGGTTTCCTGAGTTCATTCTGCCCCACGTATGCGGACAGTTCAGAACCGCAGATGCCCGTAAATGCCACCCTTAGAAGTACCCATCCCGGCATCAGGACCGGTTCAGGCATCTCCTTAACTTTCATTTCCTTTATGTTTGACCATTCCAGGGCTTTCATGTAATCAACATGGAAGGTTAAAATTGCTAATTAAACCTGATCCTGAACCTGTGCGACTTTTCCGAATATTCTACCTTAGAAAGATTTTAATTCTAATGCTCGTTGCTATACCATGAAGATTCCTGCAGGAAAGGACAATCAGTACACCCTGGTACAGTTAAAAATCAGGCATGATGGATGCTGGTCAAACTCACTTGCTGAAACCGGAAGCATTGCACACACAATAATAATCAAGCCGTTCAAGGACAGGAATTATGTCTTCGGTGCAATAGAGGTTCAATCTGAGTTTCTCAAGGGATTCAGGATCTTCTACAACGGATTCAGGCATTCCGGGTCCATTAGGGAGGTTATGCAGCTGGACGCCGTTGACAGTCGGAGAAAGCTTTACAGGATAATATTCAGGGAGAAGTACGAGGACATGGTCTCAACGGTGATGTACGAGCATTCGTCACTGTTCCAGAGCGATTTCATTGACGGAACTGGTGAGGAAATTGTTGCCATTCTACCACAGGACGACATTCATGATGTTAAACGAGAGCTTGAAAATCTGGGAGATCTTTTCTACTTCAAGGTAAGGTATGTGAACATAGATGATTTTGTTCGCACAAACCTTGATCTCACTCCACAGGAAAGACATGCACTTCACTGGGCTCATTCCTCTGGTTATTATGAAGTACCCAGGCAGGTACATCTTGAAGATGTTGCTGCTAAAGTAGGTCTTTCAAAATCTGCACTTGCGGAGGCTTTAAGAAAGGCAGAAAGCAAAGTCATAACAAAGTGGGAATCGGAACATATGTTCCTTCACGGCCTTTTCTCGAAATAACATTCCATTGCTTGGATGCTGCATCGTGTCTGAGTTATGCAGTGGCTGGAACCGTAACTGTACTGGACAACTGTTATATTGATGCATCATAATCCTTTGAGATGAGATACGCCTTTCACCTTACAATCAGGCATGGTATTGAAGATGAATACGACAGAAGACACGCGAATGTCTGGGACGACATGAGGAAGATGCTCAGTGATGCTGGTATTTCGAACTATTCAATTTTCAGGGATGGAATCCACGTATTTGGTTACTGGGAGTGCAATGATCTCCGCAGAACACTTGAAGCTGTCAACAGCAGTGACGTGAATGCCCGATGGCAGGAATACATGAACGACGTCATAATAACACTGCCGTCTGAAAGAACGTCCGTGGGCATGAAGGAAGTTTTCCGCCTGGATTGAGACAGGTATATTCTAGCTGAAATTTTTTTAATGGCAACGCCAACTTCTGGAAATATCAGATCCATAGAATGACCAGGAATAAAAAAATAGACAGATAATATGGCACCCAATGGCTAATATTGAGGCTATGTGACTATCACTGTAGATTGACCAGCATTCCACCGTCTGCGAGCAGCTCAGTTCCGGTTACATAGGTATTCTGGTCTGAGAGCAGGAAAAGAGCAGGTTCTACCATATCATCAGGAAGGCCGAGACGCTTAACTGCAGTCCTGTTCTCCATGTACTTTCTCTTCTCCGTGTCAGAGAGATCCTCGGCATTGATGTCTGTCAGTATTGTTCCAGGCTCAAGGCTGTTCACCAGAATTCCATGTTTTCCAAGCACTATTGCCAGTGAATGAACAAGCCCGTTCAGTCCAGATTTTGTGATGGTATAGTGTGTCTGGAACTCTCCACCGACTATTGCGCTTATTGAACTTATGAAGAGTATCCTTCCCTTGATGCCAGATTCAATCATCTTCCTGGCAGCAGCCTGGGTGATGAAATAGTGGCTTTCCACATTCACCTTCATAACTGTCTCGAACAGCCTGACATCAATGTCAAAAAAATTCCTGAATGGGCATATTCCAGCG
>JAKAQT010000094.1 GCA_021819605.1 Thermoplasmata archaeon | reverse complement strand
CTCCATCATGCCCGAATCCTTCTCCCTCAATGACGGTCCCGTCCTGGAAGACGAGATACCGCTTCATATGGCCACGCCCACCCGCATGGAATCATTCACAAAATCAAAAAAACCGGAGATTGTTGATGCATTTACAAATTTCAACGTCTTTCGAGGTTGTGAATTGGAAGGTAACATAAAATGATTTTCATAGGGGGCAGTGTCAGATGATTCTGTTCCCATGTTCATCAAGCACAGGAATCCTGCCGCTATACGTGACACGGGTTCCATCAAAGGCAAACCTGAGCACCCTGACCGGCATCCCAGCATCCAGGCATCGGTAAAACTCCCTGGAAAAATCCGGATCCGTACTGGAATTTGGCCTGAAAGCCGCTGCATCCCTGCGAAACATCAGCATCATAAGCTCAGCGCCGTATCCACGCAGCATAAGCTGCTGCAGGAGCCTGAGATGATCCCGCCCCCTTGTGGTCGGGGCATCCGGAAACACTCCAATTCCGTTTTCCAGCAAAGTTCCGCCCTTAACCTCAAGGTATGTGCCACCGTGCATGAAGTCGATCCTGTGGTTCCCGACAGTGACCTCGCTCCTTACATCCGGCGGAAGGAAATGCCGTGCAATGGGATGGTGGAACCTTGTGTCAGTGATGACCCACTCGCTGCCGGCCCTGGCCGCCGTCACTGAGAATCCTGTCTTTGGGCCCGTCTGTTCTCTGATAAGTATGGTGTTGCCGGGATAGATAAGCTCCCTGAGCCTGCCGGGATCGTGCAGGTGGCACCTGATCTCCTCCCTTCCATTATGTGCAACCACAAGAAACCTGTTTGGTCTCTCAATAATCCTGGCCTCTGTCATGGGGAAATCCATGTCCATGACAACGGTGCCCGCGGGGAGATCATTGAAAATTGCCGTATTGCTCAACACCATCCTGACAGCAATGAGCAATAAAGTTTTTGCATCCCGGCCTGATGATGATCAATGGCAGATGGCGCACTTATTATAATATCGTCAGGTAAAGAGGCTGTTGATAAGGCAATGACCGGAATGATGTACGCATACAATGCATTGAAGTATGGCTGGCTTCCGGACGTGCAGGTGGTGTTCTTCGGCCCCAGCGAGGACCTGATCGTGTCAGGCAATCCCGATGTCAGGGCAATGCTGGAGAAACTCATGAATCAGGGGGTCAAGCCATTCGCCTGCTCTGCAATCGCAAAGGGCAGTGGCCTGGAGGCCGGGCTGACGCAGATTGGAATGGATGTTCTCCCGGTTGGCCCGCTTATCAGTTCCTATATAAAAAAGGGTTATGCAACCCTGACTTTCTGAGGCGGCTTATTTTATTATCCCCAGTTCCCTGCCGGCGCTTGTGAACGCTTCAACGGCATAGTCCAGATCCTTCCTGCTGTGCAGTGCCGACGGCATGAGCCTTATCCTGGCGGTGCCTGCCGGTACGGTGGGGTAGACAATGGGCGAGGCAAATATCCTGTGTGTCGCATAGAGCTTTTCGCTCAGCTCTATGGTCTTCCTCTCGTCGCCCACCATTACCGGGGTTATTGGGGTCTTGCTGTGGCCAAGATCAAATCCGGCGCTGCTGAGGCTTTTCTTCAGGTAGTCTGAATTGCTCCAGAGCTTCTTCAGCAGGCTGTCGTCCCTCTCCAGTATCTCTATGGATTTCATGACAGCTGCGGCATCCCCGGGATTGAGGCCACTGCTGAACAGGAACGGCCTGGACTTCCTCTTCAGGTACTCCACCAGGTATTCCGGGCCTGCCACGAATCCGCCCATGGAACCAATGGCCTTTGAGAATGTCCCCATCTCTATGTCTATCCTGTCTGATACCTTGAAATAATCCGCAATACCCCTTCCATGGTCTCCCAGCACGCCTTCCCCGTGGGCATCGTCCACGTAGCTCATTGCACCGTACTTTATGGCCAGGTCAACCAGCTCAGGCACCGGGGCAATATCGCCGTCCATGCTGAAAACCCCGTCGGTGATTATGAGTTTTTTGGATGAGGATGATGCATTTTCCCTGAGGTTCTTCTCAAGGTCAGCCATGTTCATGTGCTTGTACACGATCCTTCTGGCTGAACTGAGCCTGACACCGTCAATTATGCTGGCATGGTTCAGTTCCTCGCTGAACACCAGATCATCCTTTCCAACGATGGCCGGGATGGTGCCGGAATTTGCCAGGAGCCCCCCCTGGTAGACAAGGGAAGCTTCCATGTGCTTGAACTTCGCCACCTTCTCCTCAAGCTTGATATCTATCTCGTTGGTGCCTGCTATGGATCTCACTGCCCCTGCCCCCACTCCGTATTCCTCTATGGCCTCAATGGCAGCCTTCTTCACCTCAGGGTGGTTGGCAAGCCCGAGGTAGTTGTTTGAACACATGTTGAGGAAATCCTTCCCGGAAATCCTGACCCAAGCCCCCTGGGGCCCCTCAAGAACCTTGATGGGCACAAATCTGCCGGCACTCTTCATGGATTCAATCTCGCCCTTTATCCAGTCCAGTGATCCCATAATTGTCACCAGATCATGGCTAAAATAGTATTAAGCATGTCCATACATGGCTGAATGCTCGCCGGACCCGTAACAAAATTATAATACTGTGATTGCGTATTTATATCATATGGCAGATTTAATCGTTTCCGGAAATCTCAAGCTGAAAAACCTTGCACAGGTGACGTGGAGCTGGTATGACAAGTCCTCCGGCACAGTGATGTGGACCTTCAGGAATCCATCAGCCAGGGTGCAGAGCATAATCCTCTTCAGGTCAGGATACTATTTCGGCAACGCCTACTGGCCCATATACCTTGCAAACCAGAATTTCAATGTCAGGTGGGGTAAGAACGATCCCCTGGTGAACCTGGGTTCCCAGCAGAATTCGCCCCCTCTGGGTGTGGTGAATTTCAACTCCAGGAAGCTTGTATGCTTCATTTTCACCCTGAATCCTGGCCAGGACTGGTCAATGCTCGAGGGAGGCTTCCAGGGCACCGAGCCGGATTCTGTCAAGAGTGTGCCAGTCTCATACGAGGGGACAGCCGAGTTCTGCATAGCCTATGACAAGAACCAGGTGAATGACTGGGATCTGCAGACAGGAACAGGGCTGAAGGGATACCTTCCTAACCCCAGCACCTTCAGCACTGCATATTACGGGTGCAGGGACGAATACTACCAGCTTTTCAACGATGTCATAACAGCAGGTAAATGCTGAAATGCATCAGGCCTTCCCATGATCTGCCATGATCCTGACGCTGTAGTCCCTCCCCTCCCATGATGCACTGTCCTTCCAGAAGAAGGTGAATGTCACGGTCTCTCCGGCCTTCATTCCCGATGTTGGCAGGTCTGTGTAGAATTCGTTCAGGCATGAACGGTCTGTATCCTGGTCCACGATTGTTTTCCAGCCATCGCCGGACCAGTGTATTGTGGCCATGGCATGCAGCTGTATTCTCAGTATCCTCCCTTCCTCAAGCCAGGTGAACTTGTTGCTGAATGCCCAGATTGACAGGGTGCTCCTGTTTCCGCCTTCAAGGTAGCGCAGCCGCGTGACTTCAGGCATGTCATATATCCTGCCATCGTGTATGGATCGTCCCAGCTTCAGGTACTCCGCGTGTGCCCATACCAGTGGCATGGCAGACCCTGAAGGCTTTCCGTTGAACAATCCCCGTTCTGGTATGTCAGGCGCGTCCCACACCTGTTCCGGCAGCATTCCTCCGCTGCTGGTCATCTTTTCCATTGCAGCCATCAGCTTCAGGGCCTCCTCACGGTGGCCGGCAGCAAGCTCATAATGTGCGCGTTCACCCACAAGCAGCGGCCAGCCCCTGCCCTTTCCGGTGCCGTTGAAGGGGGTCCCATCATCATGCTCACCATATCCGTCGTAGTTGTACCTGTGCCATACTGGGCCTGATCTGGTATCGGTGCGGAGGATGCCGTCAACTACCTTTATGGTATTGAGTATCTTTGGGTCACTGGGTGATCTCAGCCCGAACCTCACAAGTGCCAGGGCATCAGTGCTCACAATCTCCTCGGCCGGGACATCAGACTGGCCCACAGGCCTGTTCTTGATTGGAACGTACCCAAGCAGTGCCGAGGAGGCAAAATGCATGCCCCGGTCAGGTGGCGCAATCCTCACGTAGTAGCCGTCAACACCGAACCTCCTTGAAACGTCAGTGCCCGTGGCATATGTCCATCTTTCAATGTTGGAGTTGATAGAATCGGCGGTCTCCCTCAGGAATGCCGCAGTATCAGCTTCTCCGTTAAATTCCGCGAATTCGGCTGCGGAAAGCAGGGCCGCCACCTCCACAGCAATGGTGAAGGGCGAGTACCCCCCGTCCTCCTCCCATCGATCCTCCTGTGTGCACGGTCCGCTCCTCAAAAGGAACTCTGCAGCCTTCCTGACCATTGGCCAGGCGTTATGCATGTCTATCTTCTCAAGCCTCCAGAGCTTGTGTGCAAGCAACACAGGAAAGGCGGTTTCATCTATCTGTATGCCCTCCCAGTACCTCCCGCCATCAAGCCACATGTTCTGCTGCCAGTGCCCGTCATCCTCCTGTGTAACAAGAAGGAACCGCAGTGCGGATATTGCGCCGTCAATGTCTCCAACTGCAATCTGGGCTTCCGCAGCCTCCACCATGTCCCGCGGCCAGATCAGGTGATATCCGCCTATGTCGTTGTCGCCCTTGGAATTGCCCCATGGAATGGAAAGGCTTGCAATGAGGGCACCGGGAAACTGGTCCTTGGCCTGATGGGATTTCACCACTGTTATGCTCCTCTCATCCAGTACGTTGTTCCAGTCCTTGGCATACTGCTTCCCCAGATAGGCATAATAGGAGGACCACTGGGACGTGAATTTTTTGAGCACATCCCTGTAATCCTTCATCCTTGTGCTTCTTGCCTTCAGTGCGGCCTCATCCGCAGTGTTGCCGAATCCAAGGTAGAAGGTGAACTCTCCGGATTCGGGCACCTCCACCTCAGCAGTTATTGCCACATTTCCGTTGTCCGCACGATGGAACTCCCATGTCATCTTCCTGTTCCTGCTGATGTCCTGCCAACCGTCGGAGAATCCGGAGAAGCCGCAGCTCATCCTGTTGTGGGGAACATCTATGCACGCAGCCATATATATGGAACCGCGCATGGCGTACATCATTGGCACACCCTTGTAATCTCCAATCCATGCTGTATTTCCGTTTCCCATGTTGCCAATGTGGGGTGCCATGAGTGAGTATATGCTCATCCTGCCGGACTGCTTTCCTGATGGCAGGAATTTAACATGTTCCACCAGGACGTCAGCGTCCGGATCAGTGAAAACGGTTTTCGTGATCCTGAACCTCCCGTTCTTCGCAGAATTCTCAACGACAAAGGCAGGGACCCCGGGCTTGTAAGGGTGTATCCTGTGTATGGTGTCCCTCCTCTCCTCGGCAAAGAAGTCGTCTCCTGCCACAAGGAACTGGTGATCCCTGAGATCTGCCGTATCTATCCTCGGAAAATATACCTCATTCACGATGCCATGTGACAGTGTGAACCATATCCTGCTGTGTGATGAAATTGCAGTTCCCACGCCATCCTTTGAGCTTGATGTCCACCTGGGTTCGATTCCAGGGGATCCGAATGCCTCTTCATTTCCCATGGTGTCCCATGACCTTTCCGGTTAAAAGGCTTGCCGGGAACCTGGATGCCTGATCCCATATTGCAGGCGGCGGTCAGATCAACTGTGTGATTGGTCTTTGGGCGCTGATTGCCTTGACTGCGCCGTTGATTTTTTCCCTGCTGTGCTGATGGCCGGAACTTTCCTGCGATGGCGCGGATGTGCAGAATCCAGCAGCCTGCAGGATGGGGAATTGACGGCAAGAAGAATTTCAAGGCCATGTGCGGC
>JAKAQT010000093.1 GCA_021819605.1 Thermoplasmata archaeon | reverse complement strand
GGCCGGAGTCTTCCTTGACCGGTGTAAATCCAGCAAGACTGTACAATCTGTTCGGGAGTGTCTCACTCAATTCACTCGAAAAATAGTAATCACCAGTAGCAAACTGCTGGGCAATATCCCATTCCGGGCCCATCTGTGAAGCGGTAAAATAAGACATAGACTGCTGTCCGGAACCGTTCATATAGTTATTCATCAACCCGCCGTTCCAGTCCGTGTGGTATGGCCCGTAACCTTCGTTTGGATCCGGAGTTGCAAAACTTCCCGAAGCGACCGGAGATAGGCCGGATGGAAGGCTGTGAAGCCCAAGAAGATCATTTGGAACAGTGAGATTCAGGCTTTTTGAGCTTATGTTAGACGAGTAAGGATACTTCCCAAATATATTGTCAAAGCTGTGATTTTCCATCATAATTGTAATGAGATGCTTTATGGGTGTTTTTGTTGCATGGGTAGTTCCCCCATCACTCGCTACTGCGACAGACGGTGCTGTGATACAAATTATCGCGAGAATGGAAAAAACCTTTAAAAGGAATCGTGCAGTCTTTATCGTCGGTATCCACTCTCCTTTCCCTGAGTCGCATCCTGAAAGAACAAGATGTCCTGGCAGTCATGATTATCGCCGGTCATGCCATCCTTACGTGCTAATATTTCCCAGCTGCCTGCTTCTTTCACGTATGAATCTGACGAGTTGTCTATCCAAATCATGCTTAACTATCAATCCCCATTATAAATTATGGTTGACTTCGTGCCATCTCTTGAGTTTATGTTGTCGACAGATTTTTCATGGCAATATTTCTGTAATTGTTGCAATATAGCACTTTCAGCGAGGTGAATTGGAACAAAGGTCCTTATCTCGACGGCAGTTCCAGGACCAGGGTTCTCGATTCTTCTCCTGTTCAGCCAAACCGCCCTTATGCCTGCACTTACAGCACCCTTGACATCATGTTCCCATGAGTCTCCTACCATCACGGCATCATCGGGAGAGACTCCGGCATAGTTCATTGCCAGTGAAAAGATCTCTGGATCTGGTTTGAACATTCGTACATCATATGCTGCGATAACGAAATCCACATATTTCCCTATTCCTATCTTTTCGATCTTCCTCTGCTGGAGGTGCCCAATGTGGTTGGTTATGATACCTATCAGGTGATCTTTCTTCAGTCTGCCAAGGAGCCCCTTGGCACCCCGTATACTCCTTCCAAAGTGAACATGCAGGTAGTTAAAACGCTCGTATATCGCATTTACCTCACCTTCATCTTCCGGCCCACCTGTTTCTGATACGAATTTCCTGAACCTTTCCAGGCCAATCTGGTCGAGAGTTAATTCCCCATTCATATATCTCTCCTGGATGCCACTCTGCATGGTATAATATTTCTTGAATAGGTCCTCAACAGTCATGCCTGAAAGGTATTCGTTTTCCGATTTTAATATGAAAAGCGCTTTTTTCACAGCCCCAATATCGTCATAGAGCGTGTTATCCAGATCAAAAATAATGAGTTTTGGAATTTCACTCACCAATAATGATAAGAGGGACGAGCATCTCATCGGTACTGAGCCCCCCGTGCCTTCCCTTGAAATCGGAGACTGTTCCCTCGTCGAGTGTTTTAGGGTAGAAGTATGAGTCTGGACCGGAGGGGACTGCAACGTAATCAAATGAGGTCTTATGAAGACACTCAGAAGAACCAAGAAGCGCCTTCATATTTTGCCTGCTGTTATCGAAAACCCTCAGGTCCTGAAAACTGGAAGTCATGACATCAATGAGTCTCCCGGAACCCGACATGAATACCGATCGGGTGGATCCAAAAGGAGGCATGGTTATCGAACTGACAAATTCTGCACTCTCTCCGAGCTTTATATGCCTGCCAGCCTCTACATGGCCGTGATCTGCAGTTATTACAGTGACATATTTTGATTTTTCAGTCAATGCAATCTCATTTACCGCTGACAATATCTGTCTAGCCGCAGTGAGAGTTACATCAGAGTTCGGCCCATATATATGCGATACTTTATCCACATATGGTATGTAAAGGTAGACATAGTCATAATTCTGACCGAGAACATTTCTGTAGATATCAAGGGCATCCCATATTGTATAGAAATAAAAATGATCCCCTTTGGTGCTCCCCGTTATGGTGGACAGTTCGTTGTTTGAAGTGTGTTGCGGAGAGATTATAGCACATCTCTTCCCTTCCTTATCGGCCATTGACACTATGTCTTCAGTCCCAAAAGCTTCTCGCATCGAATACAAATGCTTCAGAATGTCCTTTTCATTCGAATACGCGGGTGCATACTGAAAATTGTTTACAATGGTGCCGAACCGTTTCAGGAATGTTGTTCCACCAAGGATCCCATGCTCACCTGGAAGCTGGCCGCTCATCAGTGTAGCAAGCGCAGTTGTAGTTATCGACGGAAACACGCTCGTAAGGAAAGTATCGTCCGGCTTGATGAAACCGCTTTTTATCCCGAGGTTGTATCCAAGTCCATCTATCACAACCAGTGAAATCCTCTTCCCGCTTAACTTGGCATCATGGATTCCAGGGCGTGTCGTCCTTAGATCAAGACCTCTCATAATTGTTTGCGCGAGGTTGTACAGGCTCCCTCCATCATAATCAGGGAGTGTTATTTTTTCAGATATTTCAGACATCATTGTTTCACTCAATTAATGATACGATATAAATTAATTGCCAATTCTATATATGTTGCACCATATCTATATATATCTCCATATAGTCTTATGTTGGTGAATGTACGGGCTAATATTATATTTGGATAATGTCCATATAATTCGCAGCACATGTTGAAACGATAATATGGGATTTAACGGAATATGTGGATTAGTGAGTGAACCAGGAGAAATCCCCTGGGAGCTTATGGTGCTGTATTTTGCATTAGCTCTGCTCTTTGTGTTCTGGTATGGCAGGAAAGAAGGCGGTTTAAGCGCTTTCAAGACCGTGGATTATGTGTATATAGGAATTGGGGCGGCTTTTACCGTGGTGTGGGAATTCTTTGTCGGACCGGTCCTGGACAGATTCCTTCCCTCGGCGGCAACGGCATATATTGGATTTGGTTTCTTCGGAAGAATATTCATAATCTTCCTGATTGCGGGCCTTGTAAGGAAGGTTGGAACTGGAATGCTCAGCATGTTTATCTTTAACCTCCTTGGAGATATATTCCATTATGGGTTTTCAGGCGAGCCAATATACACAATATACGAAACGCTTACTTATGGGCTCCTGGTGGACATTGCAATTGCCCTGACGCACGGAAACCTCTTTGGAATAGAGACATCAGCCAGTAGCAAGGTAGCTGCCAAAAAAACCGACGTTTCAAAAAACCTTGCCGATCCACGCATGCGTGAACGTGTTTTTGCAGCGTTGCATGATAGGAGAACGGTATTAGGAATATTTACTGGAGGGGTACTTGGCATGTCATGGTCATTGCCAGGTGCCATGTTCAGCGGCTTCTTTGCGCCCTTCCTATATGGTGGCTTTGTGAGCTGGGCCAGCATCCTTTTCACAACTGTCTCATTCATACCGGGTGACATTGTATTGGGTGCAATAGCTGCTGTCGTGGCAATGAGAGTTGCGAGGATCCTTGGGCAATGAACGTCATAGAAATCGATAACCTGAAGTTCAGCTATCTTGGGCAGGGCGATACAGCGCTTGAGGTTGAACATCTATCCATTGCCGAGGGCGAATCTGTGCTGATCACCGGAAAATCTGGCTCTGGGAAATCAACCCTTGTTCAGTGCATAAACGGGATCATACCGCATGTCACAGCAGGAAAACTATCCGGCACGGTAAAATTGAAAGGTGAAGACGTGTCAGGAATGACGGTTGCAGGAATCTCCAGAATGGTTGGGACTCTTCTCCAGGATCCTGAGAGGCAGGTGCTCAATTACAAGGTTATAGAGGAGATAGCCTTTGGGCCCGAGAATCTTAACTGCAGCAGAGATGAGATTGAAAGGCGGTTAAAGGCTGCTGTGAAGGAGACAGGTATAGAGGATCTGATGGAGAGAGATACCGACACCCTCTCGGGTGGTGAAATGCAGAGAGTGGCCCTTAGTTCTGTCATGGCGATGGAACCAGAGATCCTGATCCTCGATGAGCCTACTTCCAATATAGATCCGGAAGGTACTGAAAAAATCTTCCAGTTCCTTCATAAACAGAAAGGCATAAAGACCCTCCTTGTGGTCGAACACAAGGTTGAGCGTGCCCTCCCTTTCGTAGATAGGATTATAGTTATCGATAATGGAAGGATCGTGCTAGACATTCCAAAGGAAAATATGCTTGAAATGGTTCAGACACTTCTTGACAATGGAATTGAGATTCCTGAGGAATTCCTGTATGCATCGAAGCTTGGTCTCAAAACAGCAGATGTGGAAACTGTAAGAAGTGAAATGTTCCGCGCTGGAATAAGTCTTCACTCACATGCAAGAAGAAGTGGAGGGGGTGACATCCTGGAGGCATACTCAATGGTAAAGGTTCCAGGAAGAATTATCGTAGACACAGCGCTGAAAGCAAGAAAGGGCACGATAGTTGCAATTATGGGCAAGAATGGAGCGGGAAAAAGCACATTCCTAAACTCAATGCTCGGTCTCCTCGACAAAAATGAATTCACTTTTTCATCAAGTATTAAGGTTGATGGTGTGGACATATCTGAAGCAGACCTCTCCACGAGAGGCAACTATCTTACATATCTTCCTCAGAGTTTTGATTTAATGCTAATAAATAGAACGGTAGAGCGGGAAGTCAAATATTCAATGAAAAAGCGCAGGATCATGAATGACCAGCTTCTGCAAACTATCTTTGACGTCTTTGCGCTCTATGAGATCAGCGCAGCGGATCCTCTCAGGCTCAGCATGGGTCAGAGAAGGAGAGTATCCATGGCATCGATTCTTGCATCTGAGGTGCGGATTGTGCTCATGGACGAGCCAACATCCGGACAGGATTTCTATCACAAAGACCGATTGGGGAAGGAGTTGAGGATGATCACAGAAATGGGATATACCGTTATAGTTGTCACGCATGATGCGAGATTCGTGTACAGATACGCTGATGAACTCGCAATAATGCATGATGGAAAAATCGTTTTCCAGGGTCTACCAGAGGATGGCTTCGAAATATCTGCGCAGTATGGAATACTACCCCCATCCGATCATTTTCTCAGACGAGATGAAAAGATTGTGGAGAGTGCGGCAATATGAATTATATTATCGACTCTGTTATCAGCTGGCTCATATTCCTGTTTGGAGTTGCTGCTCCATTCTATCTAATTCTCGGAGCCATAGGAATTGGTGGCTTCAGGGAGATCACCAAATACGAGGCGCACAGCAGTTTCTATTATAGGGTGAATCCTGCTGTCAAGATTGTGTTTTCCGTCGTTGTAATGATCATAGCATCAATGATGATATGGTGGATTGGCGCCCTTCTGGCGTTGGTAATTCTGGCGTCGTATGCCAGCCTGAAGAATGGGCGCAGAAAAGTGTTTATAGGATCGATGTTCCTAATATCCATAATCATTGGAACAACATGGAGCTATGCCCCGCTCACTCCCCCATCCATACTTTTTGAAGCGCTTGGTCCGCAGAACTTAATCAATCTGTGGAAGTGGCCTTCATATTTTGCAGTGATGGGCTATCAGCCATACCTCACGCTTCAGGGGATAATTTATGGAATGCAGATATCGTTTAGGTTTGCAGCTGTTACGATTGCTGCCCTTATACTTGTGATGACTACTACCCCCTCGCAGATACTCAAGGCCCTTCATAAGCTAAGAATACCCGACCCGATAGTTTTTTCACTTATGGTTGCAATGAAATCAGTCCCGATGGTGTTTCAGTCCCTGGACGCTTCAGTAAAGATGCAGATGCTTCGTGGACTTGGATCCGGTCGCCGCAAATTTTTAAAGCCCATATTTCTGTTAATAGCTGGAATATCTGCGATAGTCCCAACAATTGT
>JAKAQT010000092.1 GCA_021819605.1 Thermoplasmata archaeon | reverse complement strand
TCCTGCTTTCCATCCAGGGGTAATAATTTAAAGCCTTAATTAAATACCCCACGGCAGGTCAATTCCATTGAACAGTTACGGAAAAAGGATTCTTGCAGTTACTGGAACAGGTTCCTTCCTTTCGGTCATAAACTCCTCATCACTTCTCATAGCAATACCCGCCATCATCCGGAGCCTTCACGTAAGCTTTTTCATGGCTATATGGATCATCGTTGTCTATTCACTTGCCCTGACTGTCCTGACTCCTGTCCTTGGAAAATACTCTGACATAATAGGAAGAAAACACCTCTATTCATCAGGTTACATCGTGTTTTTTATTGGCTCCCTGATATCCTCCATAGCCACAGGGGGAGACGTGCTCCTGGCAGGACGTGTTGTACAGGGAATAGGGGGTGCACTTCTTTTCTCCAACAGCCTTGCCATACTGACAGACAGTTTCGATGCGGCTGAGCTTGGTGAAGCCATGGGCATAAACGCCGCAATTGTCGCGCTGGGGACATCCATTGGCCCCCTTGTTGGTGGTCTGCTCACGGAATTCAACTGGCGATATATATTCGTATTCAACATGCCCGTTGCCATATATGGCTTCATAGCATCAACTGTCACAATAAGGGAAATACCCAGAAAGATTTCAGCCCACATTGACGTCCGGGGAGCGGCACTTCTGTCCCTCTCAATTGTTGTAGCAATTGTTTTTATGACAGTTCTGCCGGGAATATCATTCAGATCTGGGTTATTCATAGGCCTGCTTGTCGCACTGGTGCTGTTTCTCTCGTTGTTTTTATATCAGGAAACTGTGTCCCGGCGCCCCATAATTGATCCAACTCTGTTCAGGATCAATGTATTCAGGGATTCCATAATAGCACTGGTGGGAGGTTCAATTGCAAGGTTTTCAGTGCTCTTCATACTCATACTGTTCCTGCAGGGCCCCCTTGAAAAAAATCCACTCACCGCAGGGGTACTGGTAATACCCTTTGCCGGTGCGATGGGTATTTTCAGCTTTCTTTCAGGTTATATCAAGGGAAAACTGTCCCCTTCCGGCATGGAATCACTTGGCCTCATGCTCTCTGGCATTGGTGCCCTGTTGCTTGCGGCTGTGGCCTTCAGGGCATCAGATTACGTCCTTTTTGGCATGGCAATGGCTGTGGCTGGTGCCGGAAGCGGGCTTTTCTACACACCGAACAGCACTGTGACCATGCTGTCCGTTCCTCCCGGGAAGAGGGGAGAGACTGCAGGTGTGAGAACCCTTATGCTCAATCTTGGTTCTGTTCTGGGCCTTACAATTGTTTTTATTGTGATCTCAGCCTTCGTTCCGGGGTCCATTGTAGATTCAATATTTCTAGGGATAACAACTCCTGCGGTTGAAAATTTCACAGGGGCATTCATTCACGCAACACAGATAGCTTTCATAATTGCGGCAATATTCTCACTTACCCCGATTCCACTGGTGATGCGTTCCAGATTGAAGCGTAAGCTGTCTGACAGAAGATGACAGATGTTGGATCTCGGAAGTCAAGGTTTTTGTAGGTTTACTATGCACAAAAATTATATATTCATTTTATTATCTTATCAGACATATGGGCGACATAGTTGATCTTTTGTTCAAGTCCGCCATGGATAACGTGGAGGCGGGAAAGCATGTGCAGTCCCAGGATGAAGAATTTTTATCACCCGAAGACAGGGAGATCGCGGAGATAGCCAACAGGCTCAGGGTAAGAATAAAGATAATAGGTTGTGGTGGCGGGGGTTCCAACACCATAAACCGGCTGGCCGGAGAAGGCATTGCTGGCGCAGACCTTGTGGCCATAAACACCGATGCAAGCCATCTTTCCACCATAAGGACAAGATACAAGATGCTCATCGGAAAAAAGAGGACAAGGGGCCTGGGAACCGGGGCAATACCTCAGATAGGCGAGGAAGCTGCAATGGAAGATCTTCCCGCCATCCAGAAACTTGTTCAGAGGGCTGACATAGCCTTTGTCACCTGCGGTCTTGGAGGCGGAACCGGCACAGGTTCAGCTCCTATTGTGGCGAAGAGTGCAAAGGATGCGGGATCGCTCGTCATCTCAATAGTCACATTGCCGTTCACGGCCGAGGGAAGGATAAGAATGGAGAATGCGGCAGCAGGACTTGAGAAGATATCGCAGTATTCAGACACCGTAATTGCCATTCCAAACGACAAGCTTCTGAAGGAGGTCCCAAAGAAGCCAATAACAGAAGCCTTTGAGTATGCAGATTCAGTGCTCTCTGAGGCTATGAAAGGCATTACGGAACTCATAACAAAGACAGGGCTCATAAACCTCGACTACGCTGACATAAGGACAATAATGAAGGACGGTGGCGTTGCGATGATTGGAATTGGCGAAGCGGCAGGTGGAACAAACAGGGTGATGTCGGCAGTCAATGATGCTATCACATCGCCCCTTGTGGAGGCCGACATATCTGACGCAAAGAACTGCCTCATAAGGGTCATAGGAGGCCCAAGTATGACAGTGAGCGAAGCGGAGAACGCAATGGCCGAGATTCAGAAGCGCATAAACAGGGATGCCCGGATCATATGGGGCGCCAATGTGGATCCGGAAATGGGGGACAGAATCCGTGTGCTTGTCCTGCTTACTGGGGTTAAATCTCCATACATGATATCCGGGTCAAATGAGGCAAGAAACATAAGGAAACTTCTTGGGGACATAAGCGAGGATTCTGGAATAGACATGGTGTGATGCCGGAAACGGCACGCCCATGGAAATGATTTTTAACCCACTCCTCATAGTCTCAGGGTATAATTGGAATCAAAACTTGTTGTAGCACTGGATCTCATGAAGGAGAGAGACCTTCTTGAGATTGCAGATAAAATTGGGTCTAAGGTATTTGCAATAAAGCTGAACTGGCCTGCAATAATGTTGTCAGGATCCAGAATAATCAGGGATGTGTCTTGCTATTCACGGGTCATATGTGACTTCAAGGTGGCGGACATACCGAACACAAATTCCCTCATCACTGAGAAGGCACTTGAAATGGGAGCATGGGGGATTATTTCCCATTCATTCACAGGACACGATTCCCTTCGCGCGGTGATTGAATCCGCAGGTGACATGAAGGTTTTTTCTGTGGTCTCAATGAGCCATCCCGGATCAGCGGAATTCATAAACCCAAATACAGACAGGCTTGTGGAAATGTCGATCCGTGCCGGTGCAGCGGGCTTCATAGCACCGGGAAATAACCCGGCAGAAATAGCCCGGATACGAAAGATGTCTCCGGGAAGGATCATAATGACCCCAGGCGTGGGAGCACAGGGAGGAAAAGCAGGAGACGCAATTCGTGCAGGCGCTGACCTTGTCATAGTGGGAAGATCGGTGTACACATCCAGCGATCCTGTTGAACAGGTGGACAATCTCAACATGGAGATTGATTCCTCAGTTTAGCGGGTAGAATCCGCCAAAGTAGAGCAGCAGTATAATTGGCAGGGCCACCAGGACCAGCATCACGTAGAACGCCACATAATATACACGCATTGCCCTTCTTATGTCGCCAACGGACGGGTCAAAACCACTTTCATTCATCACGTAATGGCCAACTCTCTCCATTCTCAGGTTGAGTGATGCTGCCATGGCGCCTATGACCCATCCCTCGCCCGGACTGTCAGTGGCCAGCCTCATGGCCTTGAAGGGCATATTGCTCACTCTGTAATTCAGGAACTCTGAACCCAGCAGTATAAGAAATGCAGATACACGTGCGGGAATGTAGTTCAGCATTGTATGGAATACTGCCGGCCAGTGCCCGAAATAAAAGTTCCTGCGATTTTTCTGCCCCACCATGCCGTCAAGGATATCTATCACCCTTGCTACAAGTGATCCTATGATCCCCAGGACTGAGAAATAAAACAGAGGGGAGACAACCTCATTCAGCAGAGTATTGGATATTGTCTCTATTACGGCCGAAGCTATGTGGGGGGAATCCTGGCCTGATAGATCTCTTTTCACTATGTGAGATGCATATACTGCAGCATCCTCCACAGCACCGCTTTCAAGCGATGTGATTATGGGATTGACCTTATCACTCAGGCTGGTTACGGAAAAAAGCCCCTTGAACAGTATTATGCCAACGATTGCCTGAATAATCAGTACCCTTGAGACAAGTATGAGCAAGCCGGTGAATGGAATGGCAAAAAGCGCAGAGATGAATATTGCAAAAAAGGCGCCCGCAGCTATGCGGCGGCTGTAGGTTCTGAAAAATGTCTCAAAGAAGGTTGAAACCCTTCTGATGAGCGTCACAGGACTGAGATATTTCCTGGGATCGCCAAAGACGAAGTCAAGCACTACTGCCCCGATAAGGACGGTGATGGTGATTTCAAGGGATGCAGGATTCATGACAAGGTTCTCTTTATTGGGTCAAGATCGATGCTCTCAATAAAAGCTTTGGTGAATAAGTCTATATTTTTTTCCATTTCGCTTTCGTAATCCATCTCAACTGTTATACCTGAAAGAAAAGAAAGGATACTGTTGTGTTCAAGAACGCCATGAATGTTGGTTCCCATGACATTTCCAGATTCTGATACTGCGCCCTCTGGCCCGTGGTCTGTCAGGAGAAACGGCCTTGATCCGGTGGTGACAGTTCCATAATGAATCTCGTATCCCTTTCTCATAGCCTTATTGTTCAGGTTGTTATAAGGCCCATAAAGCACAGTCCTCACGGTTTTTTCTCCGCCATATACTGTACCTGTGTCCAGGAGTCCAAGCCCTGTCAGTGATTTTCCATACACCTGTATTCCAGCAGGATCTTCAATATTATTTCCAAGCATCTGAAAACCGCCGCATATGCCAAGAACATTCCCTCCTGCAGCGGCATGCTGGCGGATTATGTCTGCAAGCCCGGTGTTTAAAAGGAATTCCATATCACTCTCCACATTTTTTGATCCCGGCAGCAATAAGGATCTGCAGCCAGCCGAGTAATACTGCTCAGTTGAGGTTATGTACGTGAACCCAAGGCCCGATGCTATGAGAGGATCAACATCACTGTAATTTTCCATCTTAGGATAACGTATGACGCATATTCTACCGCCTGGCGATCCCGACTCCCCATAATCGAGGGAATCCTCTCCAGGAAGTCTGAAAGGAATATATGGCATGACACCTATGACCTTCTTCCCGGTCAATTTTTCAATATCTTCAATGCCGCTCTTCAGCAGATCTGCCGATCCCCTCATCTTGTTAATCACGATCCATTTGAGGAGGTCCGGCCTCTGCATCAATTTCACAGTACCATATATGGAAGCGAAGACTCCTCCCCTTTCTATATCTGCAACAAGAACCGCAGGCGTGCCATATATTTCTGAAACATACATGTTGGCCAGGTCCCTATCGAAGATATTGATTTCAGCTGGAGAGCCGGCACCTTCAGCCACAATAAGATCGAATTTTTTTGCGAGATAGTCCAGCGATGATTTAACAACGTTCTTTCCATCCGAGGAAAGAAATTTCCCGTAACTCTTTTGATCCATGGTTCCCATGCTCTTCCCAAGAACTATGACCTGAGATCTGCCGTTCCCCTCAGGTTTCAGCAGGATGGGATTCATCTCCTTTTCCGGTTCAGTTCTGGAAGCTCTGGCCTGAAGCCATTGCGATCTTGATATCTCATAACCCCCCTCTATGGATACGGAGTTCAGCGACATATTCACAGACTTAAAGGGGCTCACCCGATAGCCCAGATCAGAAAAGTACCTGCAAAGGGCCATGGCAATGGTGCTTTTCCCGGAGCTGGATGAAGTTCCAACCACCTGCAGGATACGGGGTCTGTTTTCCATAAATGCTGAATTGCAACGATGTATAAAACTGCCTCAAGATACAGCAGTGCTATAAACGCATAATCCCTGCCTGCATGTTTTATCATAAGGGCTTTAACAGTTGAAGGAAAATATTAAGTGTTGTTATGAAATATTGTTATAAGTTATGGAAAAACTTTACACCCTCAGAGATGCATGCGATATACTCCAGATAGACCCTACTACCCTTAGAAAATGGGACAGAGAGGGAAAAA
>JAKAQT010000091.1 GCA_021819605.1 Thermoplasmata archaeon | reverse complement strand
TTCCGATCTCAGGCCAGAAATCTGCACGATCTCTTCATGGTGCAGGGATACTATGAAGCCAGTAACAGGCTGTTCCAGATGGAGCTTGAGGCACTTCTTGCCTCAGGCAACCTGAGCTCATACGTGGGATCGTCCGCGCTGAATTCAGACATAGCCATGCACATGATAGGCATACCCCAAAATGCAGCCCTCCTGAACTCATATGTCAGTACTGATTATCCGCAGTTCTATGGATACATCCAGGACTACTCTGAGGGTGTGAATGCATATATAAACGCTTCTGCGGGCAATCTTCCACTCGGTTTCAAACTTATCGGAAAGAAGCCTTTCCAGTGGACTCCTTTTGATTCCTTTGCGTGGCAGGAATACATGACATGGGACCTCACAACCGGCGGTACCAGCCAGCTCCAGACTGATTTGCTCTATTCTGCCCTTGGCTATGCCAACCTGAGCCAGATGTGGCCATACTATCCATATTACACCACAAACATTACCATGGTTCCAGGCAATGGCACCGTCAACGGCCTTAACCTTTCCGACTTGGGAATATCATCAGAATACCTCTGGAGCCTCAACTGGTACAGCCAGTTTGCCACCGGACTGAATACTTCACTTTTCAGCTCTCTGAAAGGCCTGATGGAGAGTGCACTTTCCAACATTTCTGATCCCTATGGATTTTCCACAAGGAACACATTAAGACCTGAGGTGGGCAGCAATTCCTGGATAGTCACTTCGAATTATTCATCACTGCATTCGCCAATTCTTGCAAATGACCCGCATCTTACCCTTCTTGCTCCATCTCTCTGGATTCCTGTTCAACTGGAAGCACCAGGGATTAATGCAACTGGATGGGGACTTGCCGGGCTACCTGGGATTCTCATAGGCCATACTGCCACAACATCCTGGGGACTGACAACACCGGAAGGCGCAACAGCCAACGATTACCTTGAGACGCTCAATGGGAACAATTACACCTACAATGGAAAGGAGTACGCCATGTCAGAATATAATTATTCATTGCTCGGATCAAAATACTCAATATTTTACACAAATAATGGCCCCCTCATTGCCAGATCCGGAGACATGGGCATAAGCATGAACTGGACCGCAGCCATTCCATCCCCCGATCTGGTTGCCGAAATCAAGCTGGACATGAGCACGAACTACAGCCAGATGATCAACGCTTTGCGCCTGTGGGAATCGCCCCCACAGAATTTCGTTCTTGCCGGAACACATAATACAGGATATATCACTGCAGGGCTGTATCCCACAATAAATGAAACGCTACCCGGTGGGCAGAAAGTGGCCGTCATTGGTTCAAGATCCCTCCTGAACGGAAGCACCCCGGATTACCGCATAACTGGGCATGTACCATTCAAATACCTACCGCAGATCGAGAATCCTGCAAGGGGATATGCCTTCGCCCCGAATCAGCCAACTGTTGGCAAGAACTATCCATATCCCTTCATAGGAGGATACTGGACTTCAGGCGGAAGGGCACAGACCATCTATCATTATCTCAAGTCACACGGAAATATCACTGTTCAGGACATGATGAATCTTCAGAGTAACGTTTCCGATTACTGGGCATCACAGTTCGTGCCCGTAATACTGAAGTCGCTCTCTTCCATGAGCATGAACAGTACAGAGGCTGCAGCATACGGCATACTTTCGCATTGGAATTATACATCGTATGTGAATTCCACGGGTGAAACTGTATACTGGTACTATCTCAGCGAACTCTACAACATCACCTTTGACAGGGTTTATGCTGACCACGGATTATCGTCGCTTACAAAGCCATTTGACACGTCAGCGCTTTATCTGGCCGTCAACGATCCATCCTCGGCCACCTGGTTCAATGGCAGTTTTAACCGTACATCACAGACAGCCTTCGCCAGGGAGGTGTCGTTCCTGCTGCAGAAACTTGGGCCAGTCAGCAGATGGACATGGGGGCGTGTTCACATCCTGGAGATTGCCAGTTTGACAGGACTCTCGGCACTTGGCCTTGGACCGTACTCAATGTATGGTGATTCCCATACAGTCAGCGCAGCATATGTGTCAAGACAGCTTCAGGTGCCGGAACCATACGTGACCGTTGGGCCCTCCCTGAGAGAGGTATCCGATCCTGCAAAGTCCATATTCTACGGAGTATTTCCGGGTGGACCGAGCGAAAATCCGGTCAGCTACTACTTCTCCAACCAGCTGACTACGTGGTTTGATCATCAGTATTACAATATGTCCACCCAGACTACGGAGGTGAGGTTTGTATATGACTAAGATTGGGGCGGTTATTTCAATAATTGCATCGGCAGCTGTTTCCTACGCCACTCTGCTATTTCTTCCACTTGCGTATCTTGCCGTTGTTGCCGCAATTCCTCTGATGTACCTGAAGGGATGGAAAACCTTTGTAGTTGGCCTGATAATAGGGATTGCCTCTGCATTTTCATTGTACCTTATCTATCCGCTGCAGAAAGTTGCTGAACTGTCAGCCATCATAGGAGGCATAGTATCTCTTTCTCCAGTTCTGGTTCTTGTTGTATTCCCCCTGGTTTATGGCCTTATTCTGGCATTTGGCGCACTCCTGTGGTCTGAGATACTTGAAAATATTGCACTTAGAAAGGCAAAAAGCAGCGTGGAGAGCCGGAACTAAGCCGGTTCCCCCATACTTTCCAGCCATCTTTTGGATAGGGCTTTAGCAGCATTTTTCTCAGTTTCAAGTATTCTTTCAAGATGTTCGGCGGATATTCCTTCCGGTACAGAGTATTTTCCACTGGTTTCTGCAATGATTTCTTTACTCTTCATGATTTCAAGTATACGAGGGGGAGGCAGGGGTCTCCGCAGCTCACTGGACCTGTATCTCTGGATGTTGAACAGTATGGTCTTTATGTATCGTGAAAGCTCAAAATGCACATAATCCGGATCCCGTGAAAGCGATCTGAAAGAATCCCCTATCATTTTTTCTATTCCCTGGTTGCCATTTACACTTCCCGGTTCCGGTGATGCAGCAAAAAGATATGCAACACCACCTGGAATCTTATGAGAAGACTCAAAATAGCAGTAAATATCAGTTCTGCCAGAAAATGGCTGCAAATTCTCCATGACATAATCTGTCCTTGGAATATTCTCCCCCTCCAGATTTCCCATTAAATAATCCGGCATGAAGTCGTCCGGAAGCATAACACTGTTCTTGAGATCAAACAGTGCGTCCTCAAGTTTCACAGGCCTGTTTTCAATGCCGGTGCGTCCCACCAGATAATTGTAGATATGCAGATTGATGAAATCTCGTATTCTTCTCCCGGGATCCCGCAGCGGCATTACAGCGGGATCTGAAGGTGGTTCAGATCCAGTCCACCGTGCAACTGAGATTTTATCATCACCGTAGTCCTGGGTTTCAATTTCCACTTCAGGCACTGATTTAAGATAACGGATAACCTCTTCAACTGGCAATCTGCAATTCAGGGAAATGCTTTCCAGAGCCCACGGAGCAAGAATCCAGGTACCAGATTCACTGGGGGGAGCCCTGAACGGGACTCTCTCAATTATATTTCGTAAGTTGAATGTGTCTCTAAGGTATTTTTTGATCCTGCTATCGGTGTCGGTATCCATACTCTCCTTAATGTCTCTTTAAACATAAATACTGGTGCACAGAGTTGATTAACATGTATTGCACTGTTTGATCAGCAAACACAAATGAAGACGAAAAAGGAAGCGTGACCAGCTAACTATATATACAGAAGTTGGTTATGAACATCAAAGGAGACCATGAAAAACATGAGCGGGGATAGGTTCAACTATTATCTTAAGGTCATAATGAATTCCAGAATCGAGGATCTGCCTGAGATTTCAGAGCAGTTTGAAAATGATATAACCATATCTTCCGCAGAAGCCCAGGAACTGGAGAGGGTAATAGACAAGCATCTTAGCCTGTTCAACAGATTCGGTGCAAAGGTCGTTAACGCAGCCACAGGTGCCGAGGAAACTCCGCCTAGGTCCGATATTGACAACTTCGGAAACACTTCATTACAGCTCGATTCCCAGGAGGCATACGGCCTAGAGTGGAAAGTTTATGTCCCGAATCCGGGATTTGCCAATTCGCCAGTGAAGAAATGGTATTACAACAGGAAGGTTGCCTCAATTCTGAATGAACTTCTTACCGATGTGGTGCCTGGCAGGCTCAAGGATTATTTCGACTATCCACCATGGTTGCTGGGTACTGTTCATGCACCAAGTACCATATTCATGCCCATCAATGAGATAATCAATCTGGCAATAGGAAGGGGAGTGATACCCGACTGGGACTATCTGGTGGCCAGGGGCCTTCCCAAGGCACTTGTAGATGTCCTCAGAACTGAGAATATAGGATATAATCTATAGTGCACCATTCCGTTGCTGGATTAATTATGATCCTTTTTATTCCTTGATCACATTACTAAATTATGAAAATGAGTGGAATAATAACCCCAATGGTCACGCCATTCAGGCAGAACGGGGAAATAGATTATGACGCCACAGCAAAGCTTCTTGACTATCTCAAGGGCACCGGGATATACGGCCTGTTTCCAAACGGAAGCACCGGACTCTTTCCATTCCTGTCCACTGATGAGAGGATGAAGTTTCTGGAGTTTGTGGTTGAACACAGTCAGGGCATGAAGGTACTTGCAGGGATCGGGTCCTCTTCAACGCAGGAATCAGTGAAGCTTGGCAAGCATGCAAAGGATGCCGGTGCAGATGCACTGGTTCTGATGCCCACCTATTATATCACTGCCGGGCAGGAAGAGATACTGAAGCATTTCAGGGAAGTTATCGGCACTGTCAGGAAGGAGACTTTCATCTACAATATACCTCAGCTGTGCGGCGCAAGAATTGAGCCGGAAACCGTTAAAACGCTGAAGGATGAATTTTCAGAAATAATAGGGCTGAAGGAGAGTTCTGCCGATATGCGCTACTTCTCGGACATAATGCAGTTCTCTGGACCGGATTTCGCGATTTTTCAGGGACAGGATGATCTCCTGATACCATCCATGTCCATAGGTGCCGATGGCGGGGTTTGTGGGCTTACCAATTTCAGCAAACCGGTCGTAACCGCGTACAGGGAATTCACATCCGGAAAACTTGATGCTGCGAGAAAAACGCAGATGCAGAAGATAGACCCGGTAATCAGGTCACTGCTTACTTCAAGATTTCCATCAGCTTATTATTACGCATTCTACACGAAGTTCGGTCTTAAGGGCGGGTACAGGTCTCCAATGGTGGAGCCGTCAGAAACAGCCAGGAACATAGTGAACAGGGCCATGGATACGCTGGATTAAGCTTCTTTCCGTAATGGTCCATATTCCCAAAATTCTATTTTTCCCTTACAATTTAGAAGGGACTTCCAATGCAGTTCCACTATTTCAGTTCCCACTCTGAACCGTCAGGCAATTGAAAATGCACCCAGCATGATCCGTCGTTTCCATACTGGACCGGTGATGTGATACTCAAGCCGACATCCCTGATCCTGGAAATGCCTTCGGAAATACTGTCCACGACAAATCCTGGCACTGTGGCTGATCGCCCTGCCCCAGTAACATGATCTTCTCCGGACACTTTCATTATTTCAAGTTCATCTCCACCTGAAAATCTGATAAGTGTGTAATCCTCACCGGCTTCTGCTGTATCCATTTGCAGAACCTTCTGAAAAATTTTCACAACCGGTTGGTAATTCCTAGCCCTGTAGCCGACCCACCCTATTCCTTTGAATTCCATGGCAGCATATCTGAAGGAAGCTAAACCAGTTTGCCCTTCACATACTTTGCAAAGATTGAAAAAAACACCTGAAATCCTGTCTCCGGGGCGATACTGTGGACGTGGCGCCCAGTGTGGCTTGGGCTTTGGTTCGCCAGCAGCCCATCCCTGTTCGGGCGCCTGATTGCGCACATTGAATTTTTCCATACAATTGCCCGTGCCGTTGACCATATTCTGGCAATAATTGCAGAAGAGCCATATACCTGAGAAAGTTAATATAGAGTCTACGGCTTACGTTTTGCCTTAGTGAAGGAGGTTCCAAAATGGATAAAAACAGCTATGTGAAATTTGAAACTCCCGAGTCCGTGGAAAAGAAACTACTGAGATC
>JAKAQT010000090.1 GCA_021819605.1 Thermoplasmata archaeon | reverse complement strand
TGAAAGGAGCAGGTGAATTCAACAACCTTCTTGACCTGACGGGTGAACAGTGGAAGCTCATCAGGGAGATATCGTCGAAAAAGTCATAGGCAGAAAACCGAAGGGCATGGGATTTTAGTCCTGTTCCATGTGCTTTATTATGTTATTCCGGAGATTCCATAGAAACCTGAACCGTATCACCGGGAAAGACAGCATTTCCATACAGTTCATTGCCAGATTCCGGATGTTAAAAAATGGCGTGGACACCCACGCACAGGCTGTTTCCAAATTACTTTTCTATGTTTAGATCTTCCTTGAGCCCCTTTCCCCTGGTTTCCTTCATGAGGAATACAAGCGGTATAACCACTATGAAACCAATTGCTGTATATGCCACGGCATGTCCGAATCCAACGGCAAGGGCAAGAGCTCCAATGCCGAATATTACGGCCGCAGCAAAGAACCTGCCCATGGATGTTACAAATGCGAACCCCGATCCCCTGAATTCTGTCGGGTAAAGCTCCGGAAGCCAGAGAGTAAATACTGCAAAATCAGCTCCGCCTAGTCCCAGCAGCGGGACAGCAAGGAACATTTCCAGAAGCGATCCTGTGTAGTATACAACATCATAGATCAGAAAAACGCTAATGGCCATGAGCACCAGGAACGTTATTTCCGTTGTACGCCTGCCAAGTTTTTCAGCCAGGAACGGCATTATGAGGCAGCCTATTACTGTGAACAGCGATACTTCGGCTCCTGCAGCAGCAACAAGGTCTATTGTAGGATAAGCCAGATGAGGGATCCTCGAAATTATGTTTGTGGTCACGTCGGGCACATACACAGTTCCTCCGTAAAGTCCCACAATTACAGCAATGAGCACTATGGATCCTGCTATGGTTGTTTTCCTGTACTCCCTGCCGAAAGCGGACAGAAATGACTTCCTGGCTGAAATCTCGGCGGTTTTCTGTACCTTTTCCCACCTTTCAGGCTCCCTTGTCCTGAATCCAAGGTAGGCTACAAATACAACCGGAAGGGCACCAAGCATCAGAAGCCCCCTGAATCCTATGTAAGGGAAGAGTACAAGGTACGCCATGGCAGCGAAGAAGAATCCAAAGTAATATCCGGTATGGAACATGCCTGCGCCCATAACCCTCCTGTTTTCAGGGAAGGCCTCAGCCACTGCGTTTCCACCGGTGAACCATACAGAACCTATTCCCAGTCCCACTATGAACCTGAACACCATGAACTCATAGGCATTTGTGGCTATACCGCTCAGTATTGAACCCACAGCGAACAGTATCACGCTTATTGCCAGGGTCTTCACTCTTCCGTATTTATCGGAGAGAGGACCGAAAATTACCGACGCACCCCATCCCAACAGGAAAACCGCAAAGAACGCCTCAAGGAAAAAATCCTTGTAAGAGAGGCTGATTCCCGTCGCCTTGAGCAGATACTCCGTGGTAACAACATTCAAGAATGCGTAAATGAACGCCGTGAAACCGTCAAGGGTCCACCCTCCCCAGGATGTATAGAATATTTTCCAGTTTACACCTTTCCATGAACTTCTTGCTGGAATTGTTTCAGTCATTCTAAATGCTAAACGCTTGATATATAAAATTATTATCATTACGATATGAGAATCAATATAAAGCCATCAGATCAGTCAGAATATGCAGCCTTTGATTCCATGGAAACACCTAAAGCAACGAAACTCTGAATCCTGAAGTTGTAAACCGGATCATTTTTTAACCCATGCCCGGTTTTCCATCCATGGAAGGAGAAGGCCCTTTAAAGGGCTTGAGAGTTCTGGATCTGACACAGGCAATGGCTGGACCCATGGCAACAATGACCCTTGGGGATCTTGGGGCAGAGGTCATAAAGGTGGAACCGCTTTCAGGAGATCAGACAAGATCCTGGGCTCCGCCATACATGGACGGGATGTCATCATACTATCTCAGCGCAAACAGGAACAAGAAGAGCATTGCCGTTGACCTGAAGGACCCCATTGGTCAGGAACTTCTCAGAAAACTGGCCAAGGATTCGGATGTGATTATTGAAAACTTCAGGCCCGGCACAATGGAGAAGTTCGGGCTGTCATATGAGGAGGCAAGGAAACTGAACAGAAAGATCATATACTGCAGCCTTTCGGGATATGGCCAGACAGGCCCTTCAAGGGAATGGCCTGGATATGATCTCACAGTGCTGGCATACAGTGGGCTCCTGAGCCTCAACGCAGAGGAGGGCAGGCCCCCAATCAAGTTCGGAGTGCCAATAGCGGACATAACTGCAGGGCTTTTCTCCGTTATAGCGGTGCTTGCGGCCCTGCGGCACAGGGATGCCACGGAAGAGGGGCAGTTCATAGATATGTCAATGCTTGACGCCAACTTCTCAATACTGACGCACCAGGCGCTGGGATATTTCTCCACGGGAAAAAATCCGCGGCATCTTGGATCCGCGCATTCCAACATTGCCCCGTACCAGGTCTTCAGGACTGCGGACGGCTACATAGCCGTGGCGGTTGGAACAGAAAAGCTCTGGAAAACCTTCTGCAGCATAATAGGGAGGGATGATCTCACAGTGAATCCAATTTTTCTCACCAATGTTGACAGGGTCCAGAACAGGGATAAACTGGTGGACGAGATAAACAGGGCGTTTTCGTCATTCAGAACGCAGGAACTCTTCCAGAAATTCCTGGATTCCGGCATTCCTGCGGCTCCCATAAACAGCGTGGAGCAGGCTGTGAATGCTCCGCAGATAATGGAAAGGAACATGCTTGTTGATATGGAGGCGCCCTATGGGAAAATAAGGATACTGGGAACACCATTCAAGATGTCTGCAACGCCGGCATCAGTCCGTTTGCACCCGCCAATGCTGGGGGAAAACACGGCAGAGATTCTCCGCAACATTGGATACAGCCATGAGGAAATATCAAACCTGGTTGAAAAAAGGATAGTCAATGGAAATACAGGCACTGACAGGAAAAAGGAATGAGTTCACCCTTTCTGTAATCAGGCTTTCCTGCATGTGGGGCCCAGTTCATCGTCCTGAATGTCGGCCTGGGATCCTTCCCTGAGTTTCTCCTGTGAGCGGCAGAAAACCTTCACGTCATCAACGTCAAGAAGCACAAGATAATACCGGTCCGGATACGGGTCGGGAGTTGCAATGAGCTCCACGGATTCCAGGACTATGCCGCTCCGTGCCGGAACATGCTCAAAGTCCTCTTTCCCGCATTTGGGGCATACTGACCTTGCAACCAGGAATTTTGTTCCGCAGTTCCTACACCTGTTTATGTTCATGATGCACCTCCGTAAACTATTGCCGTGGCATTGTTGCCGAAGCCGGCCATGCTCAGGGAGAAGCCCAGGTGGGCATCCTTTATCTGCCTTTTTTCAGCCTTTCCAGTGATCTGGAGATATATCTCCCCTGCCTGTGCCACACCGCTTGCCCCAATGGGATGGCCCTTGGAATTTAGGCCGCCGCTGGTGTTGATGGGCCTCGGACCGCCTATTTCCGTTTCCCCGTTCATTACTGCTTCCCACCCGTGGCCCTTCTTGAAGAAGCCTGCATCCTCGCTCTCTATGATTTCAAGCACTGCCGCCATGTCATGCAGTTCAACAACATCCATGTAATTTGGAGTCAGCTTTGACCTGCGGAATGCCATTTCCGAGGATCTCCTGACACTCCCTATGGTGGTCAGGGAATCCCTGTATGACAGTGATGATGTCCCCGATGAATATCCCACCCCAAGGATTTCAACATGATCATTGCCAAAGGAATCACGGTTCTCGTCCGAGGTCATCAACATGGAAACCGCACCATCGCTCACAGGACAGAACTCGAAAATCCGAAGAGGATCGGCTATGACACGGGAAGCCATGACCTCCTCAAGGGTCACTTCAGACTGGAAGTGCGCATATGGATTCAGGGACCCGTTGTGGTGGTTCTTCACGGCAACTCGGGCTACGCTCTCACGTGGCGCATCAAACTCCTTCAGGTAGGATCTGGTCATGAAAGCGGCAAGCGATGGCAGCGATATTCCCGCTGAACGCTCCTCTGGATGGAGAAGGGAGGCTATGATCCTGGTTGACTTCTTGGTGGGGTAGCCAGTCATTTTTTCGGCGCCTATGACAAGCACATTGCTGGCATTGCCGGACCTTATGAGGGAATCTGCAACCATAACAGCGCTCCCGCCGCTTCCGCTGGTGTTGTCAACACGCATTGAGGGTACATCATCCATGGACAGCCTGGTTGAAATGAGGTTATTTACGCCGGACATATCGCTGAATTCCCCCGAGTATGAATTTGAGAAAACAATGAAATCAATGTCCCTGCCGTATCTCCTGGCGATTGGAAGTGCGGATTCTGCAACCAGATCCAGCAGACCCTCAGGTCTCTTGCCAAAACGCGTGAAACTCACATCTGATATTACTGACATCATTTTCTGTACGGCAATTTGATTTATTAAACTGTCACTTTTCAGAGGCCATCAGGAATCTGCGTGCCGAACCCCGAATCCACCTCTATGATCTGACCGGTGATCTCTTCGCTGCCCATGATCCAGATTACTGCAGAGGCAATTGGACCGGCGCTGTGCCGGCCTGTTCCAAGCAGATTCTTTACGTCTGATCCGCCACAGTTCTCCTTGGATATGAAGCCGGGAGCAACGGCGTTCACCCTGATTCCCATGGGAGCGAGCTCCCCCGCAAGCTCATGAACCATGAAGGTCACAGCTCCCTTTCCCGCTGCATAGCCTGCATGGCTGTTCATGTACACGTGCCTGGCTGCAGTCACTGCCGTCAGGGAACCGTGGAACTGGGAAAGATACCCAAGACTTTCCCTTGCAACGTTGTAGAACGTCTGGGCATTGTTCATCAGTGCGGAGGCAAAGAGATCGGCATCAACATCACCCAGTCCCGATTTCCTGAAAAATCCTCCTGCAGTATGGACCACATGATGGATACTGCCCGCGTCATGCACAATGCTGGAAAACACTTCATGAACGGATCGCGGGTCCCTGAGGTCTCCCGAATAGTGCCTTGCCCCAATGTCTGCAGCAATTTTCTCGCCAGCTTTGCTTCTGGAAATTGCATAAACTCCGTATCCAGCTTTTGCAAGGGCCCTTGAGATGGCACACCCCATTCCAGGCCCAAGGCCGCTTACCACAACATTCTGCATGATCACTCCATCCGGCAGCATTTTTAACCCTTTCGTCCGTAAACGGTGAATGGCTACTCTTAAGAATGAAGTCTTATTGTCTGCGGGATGAATATAGGAGAACCAGGTTCTATTGGAAATGTCCCCATAAGGAACAGGATAGTGATGGCGCCCATGATATCCAACCTCGCGGATCCTGACGGCAATACAAATGAAAACCACATTGCGTATCTTGAAGAAAGAGCCAAGGGCGGCACAGGCCTCATAATAACCGAATACACCTATGTGGACAGCGAAAATTCCCGTGGTTCAAGGAACGAAGCCGGTGTGTACAGCTATGACTTCATACCTAAATTCAGGAGGCTCACAGAGCGCATCCACATGCATGGAAGCAGGGTATTCATGCAGCTTGTCCATGCCGGCGGAAAGGCTTTTCTTGACACAAACAGGGAATCCCCGATGGCCCCATCCGCGGTTGACTATGTGGGATACACTCCAAGGGAAATGACAGTAAATGACATAGATTCTGTCGTATCGTCCTTCATAAAGGCTGCCGGATTTGCCAGGAGGGCTAACTTTGACGGAATTGAGCTGCATGGGGCACATGGTTACCTGCTGCAGGAGTTCCTGTCACCGGCGCTGAACCTCAGGTCAGACCGGTATGGCGGATCATTCGAAAACCGTCTCAGGATTGTCCAGGACATAATCGATGGCATCAGGCAGCAGGAAGATATTGCACTGGGCATCAGGCTGAGCCTCTATGAGGATGATCCGGACGGATACGGGCCTGATTATGGGCTGAAAATTGCTGAATCCCTCAAAGGAATTGACTACGTGCATTTCTCCGCGGGCCGATTTGCTCCACCCGGATCTTCGTCGTCCTTCTACAGCCCCCGGACACACATCCTGGACAGGTTGCCCAGGAAGGCAAACCTGACCACCATGGTGGTTGGATCCGTCACCAGCCTGCAGGACGCTCAGAAGGTCCTGGAGAAGGCGGACTTTGTTTCCGTGGGAAGGGCTGAACTGGCAGACCCATACTTTGCCGTGAAGCT
>JAKAQT010000004.1 GCA_021819605.1 Thermoplasmata archaeon | reverse complement strand
TTTCTTGATCTCCCATGATTCACCCAAGAACTCATTAGTTATCATAGTATAAATTTACTCATTTCCAATATGTTCAAACCTATGTTGCCAAAACTTAAGTATCCGTCCATGAGAGGAATAGATCAATATACTACTACGGCTTAAAATTTCGTTTTCATTCATATGAGTGTTTTAGAAAATCCGGGAAGAATACTATGTTGGAATAATTTATAAGTATGATGAATTTAAGTATTTCATGACTAAGTTTAGAACCGCAAAAGAAGAACTATCTACCATAGAATTACATAATGCAGGAATGCCAATTAGAATCTTGATGATGCCAAATATACCTGGAAAGAATATGATTGAAAAGAAGGAATACTGTGAGAAAAATTATGAATGGATTCGTAAAATGCTTATTTTTGAGCCTAGGGGAGGAAGTAACTATTACGGAATCCTAGTAACCTCTCCCTCCGTAGACTTTGCGGATTTCGGTGTTCTTTACATGGATGCAGCAGGGTGGCATGATATGTGTGGACACGCTTCAATAGGATTCGCCAGTTACGCACTCGAGCATAAGCTGATAAAGGTTGTTGAGGACAGGCCCGAAGTAGTATTTGATACACCTGCCGGGATTGTACATCTTTCTGCGGATTTAGATAATGGATCTGTTAAACAAATGCGTATGATCAACGTCCCCTCTTTCGTTATGAAAACAAAAATAACCAATTTAAGAAAATATGGCAATATCAATGTAACTATAGCCTTCGGGGGAGACTTCTATGGGGTCGTAGACATGGATGAGCTGCATCTCAAATGGAAACCCGAAATTCTTCCAGAACTAATTGAAATTACTAAAGAGATATGGAACAATTTTAAAAATGAACAGCCCATCCATCCTCTAAATATACATCTAAGGGGCCTCTACGGTATTAGATTCTCTCAAAAAGTTTCCCAAAATCCATTGCAATATTATGGAATTCTGATATTCGGTTCGCCTGAGCGGCCCCTCATAGATAGATCGCCATCGGGAACCAGTTCATCTGCTCACCTAGCTTATCTTTACAATTTAGGTAAAATAAATACCCAAATAGATGTGGAATTCCTCAGTGCAATAGATACTAAGTTCACTGGTAGAATTCAGGGGATTATAAAAGTTGGAAATTACGATGCAATAGTTCCGGAAATTAAAACAGTAGACAAGGGATATCAACTGACTGGTTATGCAACATGGATTGTGGATCCTGACGATTCTCTGGGTGAAGGTTTTCTACCGTTGCAATAGATTCCTTAACGAGAGCTTAGACCAAAATAACCATAACACTAATACCTGTGTATCAACCGGTTTTACTAAGACAAGTAAGTATTAGATATCTTTATAATTTACTATTTGCCATACTGTATTGCATTAGGGAAATCCATATGAGGAAAAACTATCGATCAATGACAATGCGAAATACTTATATGTTATATTTACGTAACATTTTTAATGAATGAAGAAGTAGATATTGAACAGGGATCGGTTTTAAGGAGAAAATTTACGCTGGCCGACGCCGCACTCTTTGGTATAGGAGGTGCTGTAGGTTCAGGCATTCTCTTTGCCGCCGCTTATGGTACATTTTATGCAGGAGCTGCAGTGATCATATCGTGGATAATTGCAGCAGTAATGATAGTAATCGTAACAATACCTTACGCGGAATTTTCCTCTATGGCGCCAAGAGGTGGTATAAGTGCTAGGATTTCTTATTATGCCTATGGAAAATACGGGGGCTTTATATCTGGATGGTCTTTATTTCTGTGGGCTGTTATGATCCCGCCAATAGAAGCGGTTGCAGTATCAGAATACGCGGCTTATTATATTCCACAACTTTATAAAAACAATGCACTTACGCCTTATGGAATTGGTCTATCCATTCTAATTACCGTAATATTTGTATTCATTAACCTAGCCGGGATTTCGAGAGTCGGGAAATTCAACACTGGAATTACATGGCTCAAAATTGCAAGTGTAATCGCGCTTCTCATAATAGTTCCACTGATCATTTTTCATCCAAGTAATTTTACAGTACCTTCATTCATTCCAAAGTCGGGATGGAGCGGAATATTTATAGCAATACCTGCAACAGGAATACTCTTCTCATTTGGAGGTTATCGGCAGGTTGCTGATATGGCAGGAGAAATAAAGAATGCCAAAAGGAATCTGCCTATTGCGATAGGACTTACTCTAGCTGTTCAAAGCATTTTTTATATAGCTATGTCCATAGTTATAGTGGGGGCTGTAAATTGGAATTCACTTGGCGTAGCACCCGGGAACTGGAGTGCAGTTTCTTCCCTTTCCTCACCGTTGGCAGATTTAATGAAAGGAAATCTTTCTGTCCTGACCGGTGACCCGGCAGTCATGATATCCGGTCTTATCTTGCTTGCACTTTTGTTTGCAATCTTTTCGCCACTGGGGACATTCGGTGTTTATCTCACCGCAAGTTCAAGAATAGTTTTTGGCTTCTCTAGAGAAGGGGCACTGCCAAAGGAAATAGGTAAAACAGACAAGAGAGGTGTTCCAATATATACAATTATAATTGTAGCAGTAATAGGCGATCTCTTCTTAATTCCACTTCCAAGTTGGGAATCTCTGGTTGATTTTGTTGTGGTAGCTGCGGTAGTTAACTTTGCTATAGTTGCAGCTTCGTTACCTGTAATAAGGAAATTACATCCTGGAATAGATAGGCCATTCAAGGTGCCGTTCTCAAGGACTTGGTCGTTAATTGCATTTGTCATAGCCAGCATACTAGTATATTGGGCCACCTATCCAACAACACTGTATGCACTAAGTGCAACACTTCTGGGTAGTGTCGTGTTTCTCTATCAGGCATATAAATCAAAATGGAAAGACCTCAATCTCAAAAATTCCATATGGATACCAGTTTACATAATCGGTCTCCTCATCTTTTCGTATATAGGCGGGCCAGCGACTGGGGGCATAGGAATCCTCAAGTTCCCAGTGGATGACATTGCGGTAATCATCTACGGAATACTTTTTTGGGTTGTATCACAAGTTGTGGCACCAAAAGCTCCTGTCGGGGATTTGCAAAAACTAGTAGAAAACGCACCAAAAGAGGAGCAGGAGGGAATCCCCTAAAGGAACCGAAATAATTTAGCTTAAGAATATTTTTTTTTCATCCATCAAACATTTTTCATTATCACGCAAAGATGTGCTGAAACAAAAAATATTTTCAACAGAAATGGACTTCAACTCCTATAAAAATAGTTCTATTCTCATTTTGCTGTGATAATATTCGGATTTATAAGTTTCTGCGAAACACAAAGATGATGCTTTGAATTTGTACTATGGCTATCTGGTTTATTCAATAAGGAATTGAAACTTCAAATTACGAACCAAAGGATTCAGCATTCACTATAAGATTTCTTCACTCCATCCCACACTCATAAGGTCTAAATATGAAAAAAAACGACGAATCATAGTAGGCTGTTCTATCTTCTTCAAGGTAAACTGGATTTTATTCAGTCATATGATCGGTCTTCTCTGTAATTATGGAAATTCATGAGGTATTCCTCTCCTCTCTGTGCAATTGTTGATTCCGAGGAAACCGCGGAGCCCATGGTTCCATAATATTTCTTGATCTTCTCCTCAACTGGAAGATAAAGCCTGAGTGCCTCAACAACATCCCTTTTCTCCACCAGAGGCTGTTCCTTGGACACTGCTATGTCTCCGGCTGCCCTGATAAGGCCCCCAAGCTCTCTCAGTCTGAGTGTCAGAGAATGATCCTTCCCATCCACCTGTTTAGCCCTTCTGGCACCTTCTTCCACAATCACGCTGGCGGCCTCAAGTGTCATATGTGGTATTTTCCCATCCATTATTATCTCCTGAGCTATGAACTGGAGGTATTTCATCCGGTTGACGGGAGTATCAGGCATTGCTATTTCCATCAATATCTCATAGCCGTTTCCCACTATCCTGGATCTCAATGGGCTCAGTATGTACTGGAGATCCTGTATGTTGCACGCTGCCACCAGGATAAAGTCAGCAGGCACATGATCCACCCTGACACTTGCTCCTGCACTCTGTGGATTGCGCCCTGTTATGGGGAAGCTCTTTTCCTGCATTGCCGTAAGAATGAACCTCTGGAGATTTCCCAGGTGTGTTATTTCATCTATGAAAAGTACGCCTTCATGGGATTCATGCACAGATCCGGGAATTACCCTCTCATATGGAAGTGTGCCAAGCTGTGGATGGCCACCGTAAGGATCGTGCCGGACGTCACCTAGGAGCTCAGTCTCACTTGCTCCAGTAGCCAGCACAAATGGATTGCGATCTATGGGAACTATGATCTTGCTGGGGCTTTTTTTCTCCATTTTCCGTCTGCGCTCAAGGGTCTTCTCATCAAGTATCCGTATGCGATCTCCAAATCTTTCGTAAACAATGACTTCCTCGCGTTCGCCAACTCTCCTAGTGGAAGTGACTTTTTCTGTATTGTTCTGGACACCAAATGCGGCGCCGATCACATTGAACACGTCTCCAAAGGGCCCCTGGGTTTGCGCCTGTACCTTGGGATTATTGCAGTTGGGGCAGACAGCATCCGTTGGAAGGGAGAAGAACCCGCACCTTGGGCACCTGTATCCAAGCCTTTCAGCTACGGATGCGGGAGCGTCCCGCGGATCAATAACCTCCCCCTCAACCATGTTCATTTCATCCTTTTCCTGCTTGATCTGGATTCCGGTCTTGACCTCAACAAATGGTCTTTCGGGATACTGAGGGTTGTGCACCACTCTGATTTCTTCCTTCGGCCTGGAGAGATAAAATGAGATTGCCTGGGCAATCATTGATTTTCCAACGCCTGGAGGACCGACCAGAAGAAGGTGCCTCCTCTGCTTTGCAGCTATCTGGGCCATCTTGACGGCCTCATCCTGTCCTATCACCCTGTCGAGAGGATTCGACGGGATCGGTATCTGGGAGGTTTCAGAATAATCTCCCATATCAGAATTCAAATATGGCGTTCCCATGAAACTACCTTTACCTCCATCGGCTTCTTGGTGATATGGCCTAGCTTGGCGCCATATATGTTCTTCACGCCTTTCTTGAAGGCCACGTCAATAAGCCTCTGTGATATAACTCCGCCCGTTATTATTGTATCACCTGAATTAAGCTCCTCCATCCTGTCAACAGCTTCAGAAACCGGATAGGAAGCAATGATCTTACCCTCGGCGTCATATATCTCTGTGAGCTTGTCCCTGGTGAGTTCGTTTCCGTGCTTTTCAACAGATCGGGGATTACTCAGGCTGAACTCCTCCTCCTTTTCGGGCTCTGGTTCTGATTTCGGTTCCTGGGGAGCCTCATTTTCCGCAGCCTGTGGCTGAGGTTCCTCCACAACCTGTCTCGGCTGCCTTCTTTCCTTCTGAGGGCGCTCTTCCTTAACTTCCTCTATAACAACCCTGGCATTCTTTATCTCAGTCAGCGATTTTGCCTCCTCGTATCCGCGCTTCTGCTGAGATTTCGTGTGGTTCTCCGTGGAATTCTTCTCTGTGAGTTCCTTCAGCTCCTCAGCCATTCCCCTCATGGACAGGTATTGTTCAATTGGAGTCTTGTACCTGAGTGCCTTGACAATCTGCTTGTAGGTGAGTTCTTCAACCTCGGTTCCCGGTGGTGCCCTGGCAACAAAATCAATCTCAGCAACCTGAAGCATCTCTTTCAGGATCAGATCTCCGCCCCTATCCCCATCAAGGAACACGGTGACTGTCCTCTCCCTGGAGAGTTTCTGTACGGTTTTAGGAATGTTCGTTCCCTGGACGGCGATTGTGTTCTTGATACCGTACCTGAGCAGGTTCAGAACATCGCTTCTTCCCTCAACTACGATAATTGAATCAGAATCCTTGATGGCTGGTCCGGCTGGAAGATGTTCATCGCCATATGTGAGTATTTCGCCTTTCTCAACCTCTTCCCGTACCGAGGCAACGATGCTTTCGCTGACACTTTTACCGCTTTCACTCATTTTCTTATAGAGGGCTTCGGCACGTTCGACGATCTTCTGCCTCTTCTGGATCCTTACATCCTCTATACTCTCAATCTCAACCTTGGCCTTGCATGGGCCTATGCGGTCTATTGTCTCCAGGGACGCTGCTAATATGGAGCTTTCGACCTGGTCGAGTCCTGAGGGTATGAGTGCAAAACCCTCTGTCCGGCCTTTCTTGCTATCTATCTCTACTTCGATTCTTCCTATTTTCCCGCTTTTCTGTAAGTCTCTTAAATCTAGTTCCTCGCCAAGAAGTCCTTCTGTCTGGCCGAATATGGCCCCGACTACGTCGGGTTTCTCAACCACCCCATCCGTAAAAATCTTGGCTTTGATCAGATATTTTGTTAAATTTGGATCTACATTCATTATGATCACCTGAATAACGCATAATGGAATTAATCACGGAAACGTCCCTTTTCCTATTAATCACCATCGCGTTCAGATGTTTTGATAATATATAACATATTCGCTGGGATCTTTTTTGCGAAAACGTAAATTGCATAACTCATCATGATTCCGTTGATAAACGTGACATCCTCCCGCCCCTGAAGGGTGTGGGATTTCTCGCTCACAAATGTTAAATATGGTTTGGATATAGTGCAGTCGCATTATGATCAGGTTTGGAATAGCTGGGATTCCTCTAACCAGTAAGGGAAGAACTTTTATAGAATCAGTTGAGGACGCACATAACCTTGGCTTGAATGCTCTCGAGGTTCAGATGCTTCGTGTAAATGTCGAGGAAAGGCCAGCCCTGGATTATGCAGGCATGCACCCAAGAGACATAGATTCTTCCATCATTGTTGATGTGCTGAGGCAGGACGAGGAGGGCAATTATGTCGGAGTCGGAATTGAGACAGAAATTGAAGAGGATGACATCGTCCAGGAGCTTTTCTGGAACATGGCAAGAAATTTCGACGATCTCACCGACGGAGGCAATCTTGCGCGTGAACTTGATGTCAGGCTCTCAATGCATGCGCCCTATTACATGGACCTTTTAAATCCCGAGGAAATGGGAGAGAGATCCTACAACCACCTGAAGTGGACCCTAATGATAGGGAGGGCAATGAAGGCAGGCAGGGTTATAACACATACCGGATTTTACCATGGTAACAAGAAAGAAAGCCTGAAGAAGGCAGTAGAGGTTTATGAGGAGATAAGCACAAGGTATTCTCACGACGCCGGCTATCCGTACGTCGGAGTTGAATCATCCGGTAAAACAGAGATTTTTGGAACCGTACCGGACCTCATGTCTCTTTCCAAGAAAGTGAAGAACATTGAGCCCATACTCAACTTCCCCCATGTACACTCCATAACCGGAGGTTCTCTAATAGAGATAAAAGATTTCGATGCAGTTCTCAGTGAATTCAAAAAATACAGCAAGACTGACATATACACAGAATTTGCAGGGGTGGAGTACGAAGGCAACAATGAAACCAAGCTCACTGCAATCAAGCACGGGGACCTCAAGTTTGAGACGCTGGCCGAGACCATGATCGATCTTGACAGCGATATGACAGTTATTTCATGCTCACCCCTGCTGGAGCACGATGCACAGTATATGCAGCTCATATATCTGAGGGCACTCTCCAAGAAGTTCCAGAAGAAGACCCCAATGAAGAAGGCTACAGCGTAGGTGAAGATGGATGGGAAGGAATTATCCGGTTAAGAAGGGAATAAAACTCTCCACTGAGTATATATTGGAAAAAGCAACGGAAACAGCTCAGAACGTGAAAGTTTCTGGAGACCATGTCATGTGCACAATTCCAGGAATTAAATCCATAGATATGTGGATCGACGGCAAGGAGCTCATGGTCGAAACCGTCACCAATGAAAATCCACAGGACCCCCTGGAAACAGTACGAATGTATAACAGGCTCATAGAGAATATAACTGGACTGTCGTCAAAAGAAAGAAAAAAGAAAATGTCTAAAAATTAGATCTAACCCTGTAAAAAAGGTTACTTGTATTTTATTTTGCTCGAGGCTCTGAAGACAAATTTCTTCTTGGATGGAACCTCTATTATCTTTCTGGTCTGGGGGTTCCTTGCCTTTCTAGCCTGCTGGGTTTTCCTCTCGAAGATGCCAAAGCCTGCCAGGTTGATCTTGGTGTTTGACCTGTCGGCCTCAGAGACAACGGTGTCCAGGAAGGTCTTGATCACATTTCTCGCAACCTTCTGTGTCGTGTTGGTCTTCTTAGCAACTGTCTTAGAGAGCTCGCTTATTCCTACCATGTCATCCCTCCAGTAAGATAATATAATTGGTTATATTAAAATATTTGTGTTGTGTTTTTTCTGGAAATCCGAAACTATGGGGTCGTGAGTTATATCAAAATTATAATAAATATAATTGAATTTTATAAAGCCTATTTTAAATATTTCAATCTTTCCATGATTAGCTTTGCCAGCCGCTTTTCCACACTGACATGACACTTGTCTGACCATAAATCTGGCAAAAAATCGTCTGGTTATGAAATCATAAAAATATTGAAGTGTGTATTCATGGCTCCATATTATCTTACCTGCACATAAATACTTATGAATTATTCCCTTCTGTTGCTACTCCCGGTTCAGGGATGATCTTTCCAAGAAATCTTGAAATTATTGCCATCAGGAAGCACATTCCTGCAATAATTCCCCACAGGAGAAGAGGCGTGCCGTGAAACAATTCAAGAAGGCCTGTTCCAAGGAATGGTGACAGTGGGAATATAAAACTGAAAACCGCAGAACTGAATCCAAAATATCTTCCTCTCATTTCCTCCGGAGCCAGCCGTGAAATGAATACCTGCGAAAACTGTGCGGTCATGTTCTCACCAATGGTGAGGAGTACCACATTGAGAACAAGAAGCGCAAAGGCACCGGTCAGGCCAAAGACTATATCGGATAGAGCATAGAGAAGAAGCCCTATGGAATAGGCAGTCACCTCGCCAAATCGTTTGCCAAGTGCGTTTATCCTGAACTGGAAAAGTATTACAATGACAGTGTTAACCGCATAAAGGCCTGTTATGAGAAAGGTGCTGTAATGGTAGCGGGAGGTCAGGTAAAGTGGTAGCATGGGGCTCTCATACATGTTTGATACAAGTGCAGAAAGGGCCAGAACCATTGAAACTGCAAAAAGAATCCTGGCATTGCTGATCCCGATCTGGCGTTCATGCATTGCCGCCTTTCTGCGGTCACCGTGAAAAGTTTCCGGTATGTACTTGAAAACTATGAAGACTTCAGCAAGTGATCCTATGATAGGTGCAATAAAATAAAGTGAGGGGCTCACCAGTGACGTAAGGCCAGAAAATATCAGCCCAATACCGATTCCGGCATTGGAGAATACCCGTACTGTGCTGAAAAATCCAACTCTTGCAGATTCAGTAGAGAGGTCTGTGAGAATTGCGTTGTAGAGATTATACTGTATCTGACTCAGGACTGATGTGGACACCATAGCAGCAAAGAGCATGAATATTGGCAGATTCATGCTTACACAAAAAAAGAGTCCCACAAACGCAAAGGTAAGAACTGCGGGCAGCAATACTGCAAGTTTTCTTCGGCCGTGCAAATCCATATGCTTTCCAAGTACGAGGGAAAACGGGACGGTTATGACCGACTGGAGAAGGAAAAAAATCCCGATGTCTATATAGCTGAGCCTTCTGAACTGTAGAAGGTATATTGAAAGAAGTATCCACAGCGGGTACCTGGTGAAACCCCGGATTAGATCGGCAAAAGATATGGCAAGCAAGGACCGGGGCATATGTGATTTACTGTTCCGCATGCTAAAGCGTTCCGTATTGTACAGGTATTATTAGTGGCTTTCTGCCCGAAATGGCAGACGGAAGCTCATCAATGCTGGAACCCGCACCTGAACGTCACCTTCCATGCCATCGCCAGAAGTTTCCTCCACGGGCAGATTTTAAATCTACCGGCTTGAGCCCGTTACTCAACTTTACACTCAATTTTTATCAGGGAATGAGCTCCGAATTGTCAAGTGTGTTTCCTGGCAGGGAGCGGAACACATGCTCGCATATGTTAAATAGAAACTTAGCATTGAAGAGCCGTGAAACTGATAGAAAACTGGTTCTCGGAAAGGTATTCAGACAATCTGCAACTCTCCTTCAGGGTTCAGGATCAGCTGCTCTCTGTAAAGACAGATTATCAGAGGATCGATGTTTTTGAAACCTATGACTTCGGGAAACTGCTTACAATTGATGGAACGGTGCAACTGACAGAAAGGGATGAATTTGTCTACCACGAGATGATAACCATGGTGCCCTACTATCTGGCATCCCGGAAGCCCCAGAAGGCGTTGATCATAGGTGGCGGAGATGGCGGTACAGCAGGGCAACTCCTGAAACTGGGATTCCAGAGCGTTGTCAATGTGGAGATAGACACACAGGTGGTCGAGGTATCAAAGAAATATTTCCCTGACCTCTACAGGCCGCTGACTGACAAGAAAGTTGAGCTTATCATTGATGATGGCGTGAAGTACATAAGGAAGACAGACCGGAAATTTGATCTGGTAATAGTGGATTCCACAGATCCGGTTGGTCCCGCGGAAGGCCTTTTCATGAAAGACTTCTACGCTTCAATAAAGAACATTCTGACTGACAGCGGGATCGTGGTGACACAGTCAGGTTCTCCCTTCTACCAGCCAAAGGCACTTCAGATGGCACATTCTGGCATGAGCGAGGTTTTTGGATATGTCAGAACGTATACTGCTTTTATTCCAACCTACCCAAGCGGATTCTGGTCATTTACCATGGCTTCAGATTATGACTGCAAAGGGCGCCTTGATAATATAAATCCCGGGAAATACTTCAATTCCGATGTCCTCAGGGGAGCGTTCTCATTGCCTGAGTTTGTAAAGGAACTTATTAAATAGTGCCCTCTGCAGGCCAGTGGCATAAAATCCCGGAATCTTCTTTTCTATTTTTCATCGAAACCAGCATGAACTTAAGGGTCATTTGACTGAAACTCCCATAATATTCCTGATAACAGGATGGACACTGGCATCAGCCTGATGCAAAAACAAATTATCTTCTCAATATGGTAGCAATACTACCAAGGAATCTTTACCTGACCTTCCATTTCTCCATCGCCTGGTTGAGCTGCTGGCCGTATCTTGGTCCAAGATCACGGGCAAGCTTCTGGAGTTCTTTTATGTTCTTGACAAAGGTGTATTTGCTGTCGCTGGAGATAAGGTCCTCGAAACGTTTTGTCTGCGTTGCAATCTTCAGAGACAGGTAAAAGAAGGTGAAGGCCACAACAAGGCTCACAGCAAAGATCCAGTATTCCCAGTCGCCGGTGGAAAGCAGTGATAGTCCTGACTTTATGATGGCATCATTCCTGGTCACTAGATCATTCACGGTGATAAGCAGAAATACCGCGCCAATGGCGAACAGAACAACGTAAAAGTAAAACTGGTAATTTTTCCATGTATCTTGCATGCAGCTCATCAAATAGAACGTTATTATATAATTTCATGCACGGTATTAGCCATAGGGTTCAATCATCTGTGGAATCAATGTGCCCGGATTCCGTCAGGAATTCCATGAAGGCGGTTACGGCTCTCCGTCTGTGTGATATTGAATTCTTTGTGGATAGCGGAAGCTGGCCTAGAGTCTGGGATTCGCCTTCAGGAATGAATATGGGATCGTACCCGAATCCGCCTTTTCCCGTAATTTCCCCAGCTATAGAACCGTCAAGGCGGCCGGAAAACTGGTGAAAGCCTGTGCCGTCGTAAAATGTTATTACCGTGAGGAAAAAAGCTGTTCGGCTCAGGTCATCAATAAGCCGGAGAATCCCTGCGTTGCCTATGGTATCCTGCACATATGAGGAATAAGGCCCAGGGAAACCATTCAGGGCAGCAATATAAAGGCCGGTGTCCTCAAGGAAGAATTCTTTTCCAATAAGCGGTGCCAGCTTCGTTGCGCTGTCAAGAGATACCTCCTCTGTGGTATCAGCCTGTATCTCCTGATATTTCATCTTCCTCCACTGAACTTTGAATCCAACATTCTGCATTATGCTGCTTATCTCATCGTACTTGTGCTGGTTGCTTGTAACAAAAATCAAACGTATCTCCTCCTTTTCTCAAGATCTTGGATGCTTTCCATGATTTCCGGGAAGATATCCATGCCTTCCCGGTATCTATCAATTAATCGTTTGAAATATGCATCAGAATCCGGGACATGCGTTCTCAGCGATTCCATGAACAGGTAAAGATCAACAGCCATGTCCTCGGGCCTGGCGTCAGTTTTTCCAAGGCTTGCGTCAAGAACGTAAGGACTGGAATCGGTCTTCATTATTATATTGCCGGCAGTGAAATCACCATGTGAAATTCCTTTACTGTGCATTCTCGCAGCGGTTTCAGCGATGGATTCCATTGTACTGATGGCTCCCTCCATCAGGAGCCTCTCCCTGAGAAGTATTCCATCCACATACTCATAAACAATCAGGGATGCAGGAAAGTCAATGTCATATATTATGGGCACAGCTATTCCCAGGTCGTGGAGATGCATCATGATGGTCGTTTCGTTCCTCATTCTGCTCAGTCTGATCTGCGAATCCAGTTCAGGATTCCTGTAGGTCTTTGGTATCCTGTACTTGAATACAGCCTTCCTTCCCATGTAGTCGCCTATTTCTATGAGGGATTCAGCACCCATGTTGGTGCGGTGCAACCCCGCTGAAGGTTTTATCCATGGAGCCTCAACCTGGTCAATCCTGAACCTCTGATCAACCGTGGAATTTTCAAGGGCGGTGGAATAACCATTAAGAGACATCTGCATTCCTGCCTGTGCAATCATGGCTCCATTGTCCATGCAGTACTGGCTGTCGGTTAGGAATGCTTTGATTCCAAGATCCTTCGCCAGTTCCTCTATCATCCCTCTCAGTCGAAGGTTGCGTGCAACGCCTCCGGCCAGGAGTATCTCCTGCTTGTCAGTCTGGTAGAGGCCTCTTTCAAGGACCTCAACAAGCATTGCAAAAGCATGTTCCTGTATGCTGAATGATACATTCTCAGGAGATTCCCCCTCCTTCAGGTAATGTAAGGCCGCAGTATACATTCCCGAGAATGATGTATCCATTCCCTTGACTGAATATGGAAGTTGGAGAAGCCTGTTGCCGTGGAGAGCAAGCCGCTCTATAACGGGCCCTCCCGGAAAGGGATGCCCCATGTCCCTTGCAATCTTGTCAAGCAGATTCCCAAGCCCTATATCCATGGTTTCACCAAGCACCCTGTATCTTCCATTCACATGGGCAATTATCTGGGTATTTCCACCTGAAACGTACAGCAGCATGGGATCTTCCGATCCGGTGAGTTTTCGGCCGATCTCCACGTGACCAAGGGGATGATTCACCCCGATGATGGGCTTACCTGACTTTATGGCAAGGGTTCTTGCAGCAGTTGCTGCAATCCTGAGGCATGGCCCCAGCCCCGGCCCTCTTGAATAGGCAATGAGATCAAGGTCCTTCAGGGAAAGACCGGACATGGAAAGAGCTTCAGATATTACTTCAGAAACATGCTCCGCATGATGAATGGCAGCTTCCCTTGGGTGTATCCCGCCATTGGGATTCTTATAGGTTCTTGAAGAATTAGCAAGTATCCCATTCTGGTCAACAATGCCACAGCTTATTGTGTGAGCAGTCCCTTCAATTCCGAGAACAATCATCCTTCTGGCGGGAATTTTCTCCTGAGTAATTAGGTTTCGCAAAGACTGTGCCCATTTATCCCGGCAAGCATATCATGCGGGAACTGCAACCAAAACTGAGGGGCATTCCTGTGCTCGAATCGCGAGCTTAATAGAGGCCGCAAATCCAGTACACCGCATCATGGCAAAATACCCTAAAATGTTAAGTTATCTCTTTAAGTAGGGACCCGTGCATTTATACCCATGATGCACCCGCAAACCAGATCCAGCGAAGAGACAAGATCATTTTATACACTGAATGATGGCCTTCCCCCGAAAGCAGAATGTTCCGGTACGGCATGCTTTGTGGCCAGCAAATCCATGGGTACCTCGCTTCCCCATAAGGGCGGCGGGCATGAAAGAATTTACTGCCTGGGAAAGTGCTTCAGTGCCCCAGCTTCAACGGACGATTCAGGTGTTCCCAGGATTGCAAATTTCTCAAGGAAGTCTGTTCTGGTGGAACCTCTCCTGAAGCATCCCTACCAATCCCTGGATCAATATACCCGTGAAGGTGGAATGTCTGCCCTGAAGGCTGCTTTATCAATGGATCAGGATGCAGTGATCAGCGAGATTGAGAAATCGGGACTGCGGGGCAGAGGTGGCGCCGGTTTCCCAACGGGGATAAAATGGAGGTCGGTGGCAAAGGAGAAGGCCAGAGCAAAGTATGTGGTGATGAACGGGGATGAAGGAGATCCAGGATCCTACATTGACAGATTCCTGATGGAGTATAACCCATATGCCCTGATTGAATCAATGATAATCTGCGGTCATGCGGTTGGTGCCTCAATGGGATACGCATATATCAGGGCTGAGTACCCCGAAGCCATTAGAAAATTTGCCAGTGCCGCAGAGGAAATGACTTCCGCTGGATTTCTGGGCAAAGGTGTGGCTGGTTCCGGTTTTAAATTTGATCTCAAAGTTGTGCAGGGAAAAGGCAGCTACATATGCGGCGAGGAAACGGCCCTGATGAGATCCATAGAGGGTCTGAGGCCGGAAGTTTCCGTCAGGCCGCCCTATCCCACTGAGAAAGGGCTGTTTGGGAGCCCTACAGTTATAGATAATGTTGAAACATTGGCAAATGTTCCATGGATAATCAGGAATGGCCACGAGGCATACAGCGAACTTGGATACGGGAAGAGCAGGGGGACGAAGCTTCTGTCTCTGAACTCGCTATTCGTGAATCCGGGAATTTACGAGGTGGAGTTCGGCACTCCACTGGAGACAGTATTCTATGAGATCGGTGGAGGAATGAAGCACGGTTCAATAAAAGGAGTAATGCTTGGTGGCCCTCTTTCCGGATTAATGGTCCCGGATGAGTTCAAGACAAGGCTTGACTATGAGGAGATAAGGAAAACGGGGGCCTCTCTGGGGCATGGCGGAATAATTGCTTTCGATGAATCCACAGGAATAGGTGATCTTCTTGAACATGTGGCCACATTTGCCGCGGATGAATCATGCGGAAAATGCACACCCTGCCGTCTTGGGACTGCTGAACTGAGCCGGATGTTCCGAAAAGATTCCAGCAGCAGCCTTGATTATGCAAGGTTTGAGAGAGATGTAGAATCTCTTGCGACCGGAAGCCTGTGTGGCCTTGGGACCGGAATGGCAGAATTTGCAAGAAGTGCCAAGATAAAGTTCAGTGAGGAGGTGAAATCATGTTTCATGTAAAGATTGATGGGGTGGATCTTGAGTTCGAGAAGCCACTGTCAATACTGGAGGCCGCCAGAACAGCCGGAATTGAGATACCATCACTTTGCTATGATCAGAGGCTGGAGGCATACGGTGGCTGCAGGCTCTGCCTGGTGCAGGTGGAGGGGCATGGGCGCCCTGATGCTTCATGCACCACCCCCATAACTGATGGCATGAAGGTCAGCACCTCCACAGAATCCATAAGGGATACACGCAGGAATCTTCTCGAAATGATGGTTCAGGAAAAAGGCATGGATACCGGTGGACTTGACACGAGGAAGGACTTCTACAGATACCTTGTGGATTATGGCGTTGTCCGTGGCGATTCCAGGGAAGAGAAAACCCCAGCACGGGATTCAACAGGGCATCCATTCATATCAGTGGACATGACGAAGTGCATAGACTGCTACCGGTGCGTGAGAATCTGCGATGAGGTGCAGGGGCAGTTCGTATGGCGCAAATGGAACAGGGGGCATGAGGTCGAAATCCGCCCCGATGCAGGCAACAGCCTCCTGGAAAGCTCCTGCGTCAGCTGTGGTGCCTGTTCCGACACATGCCCTACAGGAGCGATTGAGGACGTGTCGGTCATAACGCTTGGATACCCGGAAAAGTATACAAGGAGTGTCTGCCCCTACTGTGGTACAGGCTGCGAGATCAGCATAGGCACGCGGGGCGACAGGATTGTGGAAATACTGCCTGTCCTTGACTCCCCTGTGAGCAAGGGGCATCTCTGCGTTAAGGGCAGGTATTCATTTGGATTCATTGATTCACCAGACAGGGTAACTGACCCCATGATCAGGAGGAACGGCATCTGGCAGAAAGCCACTTGGGATGAGGCTTTAGGTCTGGTGGCGTCCGAATTCTCACGAATACTGAAGGAATCAGGGCCGGACAGCATAGGAATCCTGGGGTCGTCAAGGGCAACAAATGAGGAGAACTACCTGACCCAGAAATTCGCCAGAACAGTAATAGGAACAAACAATGTTGATGGATGTGCAAGGGTCTGCCACGCTCCTACTGCAGGTGGAATGGGTGCACTTCTGGGCACGGGCGCTGCCACCAACTCATTCGATGACATCGAGATGGCCAGTACATTCCTAATAGTTGGCGCCAACCCCACTGAAAACCATCCCATAGTAGGCGCCAGGATTAAGCAGCAGGTTCTCTCCGGATCAAAACTCATAGTTATAGATCCAAGGAAGACCGAACTTGCATCAATGGCTGACTATCACCTGCAGATCAGGCCCGGCACGGACATACCACTGATCAATGCCTTGGCCAACGCCATCGTGGAGGCGAAAGCAATGGATCAGGATTTTCTGAGCCATCGTGTTTCCGGCTTTGAGGATTATCTGGCAGAAATATCCGGATGGACACCGGAGAAGGCTGCAGAGGTCTGTGGCGTGGATGCGCACACCATAAGGGAAGCAGCATTATTGTATGCCACTGGCGGACCGGCCATGATGTTCCACGGCCTGGGCATCACTGAGCATGTCCAGGGAACGGAGGGAGTGATGTCGCTGGTTGATCTGGCCCTCCTGACAGGAAACATTGGAAGAAGGGGGTCAGGGGTGAATCCCCTGAGGGGGCAGAACAATGTCCAGGGCTCCGCCCACATGGGCGTGGAACCATCAAAGCTTACGGGATACGTAACGCTGGATGCCGGGAGGGAAAAGTTCCAGGAAGTATGGGGAGCTGGGATTCCAACCACCAAGGGGAAGGATGAAATGGAACTCATTGACGGCGCACTTGCAGGAACGGTGAAATCACTGTGGGTCATAGGCTGGGATGTGTACATGACAAATCCTGACATGAATACCACGGCCAGGGCATTCTCAAACCTGGACTTCGTGGTTATCCAGGATCTGTTCTTGAATGAGACAGCCAGGAAATTCGGCAACGTGTTTCTGCCTGCTGTTTCATCCTATGAAAAGGACGGCACGTTCATGAATTCAGAAAGAAGGGTGCAGCGCGTCAGGAAGGCATTGAATCCCAGGGGTAACTCCAGAGCTGACTGGGAGATCATAAGGGATCTGGCCGGCAGAATGGGAAAGGGAAGACTGTTTGATTACGGAACTCCAGAGGATATCTGGAACGAAATCCGCAAAGTATGGGATGCCGGCAGCGGAATAACCTATCCCCGGATGGAGAGCGGCGGAATACAGTGGCCGTGCTACAGTGAAGATTCCCCCGGAACACAGGTGCTCCATGTGGATGCTTTCTCACTTGGCAGAACCACCAGGATCAGGCCCATAAGCTATCGCCCCACGCCGGAGAAGATCTCACAGGATTATCCTATTCTCCTGAGCACCGGCAGATCACTGTTCCAGTTCAACGCAGCAACAATGACAGGCAGGTCTGGAAATGATCGTCTAAGGGATGCAGATATTATCCAGATATCGCCAGCAGATGCGCGAAAGCTGGCAATTTCCCAGGGAGAGGAGGTTCAGGTTGTGAGCGCATACGGGAGTTCCAGGATAAGGGCATCAATTGATGAGGGTATTGTGCCCGGGACAGCATTTGCCACATTCAACAAGCCGGAGACAGAGCTGAACCGCATAACCGGGAACCAGAGAGACAATCTTCAGCACACTCCTGAATACAAGGTGACTGCGGTGAGAATTGATAAAATCTGACCCAGCAGCCATTAAGAACTGCAAGCTGCCCATTTGCCAGGCACAGCACCGGCAAAGGCACCGTATCTGGTAATGTTGATGCCCCAAAGATATTATAAATGAGTTTATCATAAAGTAGAACCTTAAAGGACCCAAAGGTCTTCAAGAATTCATAAGGGGTAATATATGGCAAATTCAGTTGCAATAATAGCTGACTCAAAAAACGGAAAGACGTACAAGAGGGAAGTAAGTCCAGAGAACCTGAACTCGCTTACCGGCAGGAAGATTGGCGACGAGGTGGACGGTGTCTTTTTCGAGCTGCCTGGGTATAAGCTTAAAATCACAGGTGGCAGCACAAACGATGGTTTTCCAATGAAGCAGGATCTTCAGATCAGCGGCAAGAAGAGGATCCTCAGGACATACAGCCAGGGAAAGAGATCCAAGATCGGATACAGGAAGAGAGTTACCTACAGGGGAGCAATAATAGGGCCTGATGTTGCCCAGCTCAACCTGAAAGTTGTCCAGTACGGACCAAACCCTCTGGAACCGGAAACAGAGAAGAAGGAGTAAGATGGAAAAGCTTCCACAGCCATCTGTCAATATTGGCATGGTGGGTCACGTAGATCATGGGAAGAGCACTCTTACAAAGGCACTCACCGGCACAAAAACTGACATTCATTCTGAGGAGATAAAGAGAGGAATATCAATCAAGCTGGGTTATGCTGAAACGCCTGTTTATTCCTGCACAGACCAGAATGGTGAGGTTTTCTATTCAAGGGAAGAATCATGCCCTGATGCTAAGCTCGTGAAGGTCCTTTCCTTCGTGGACGCTCCTGGACATGAAACTCTCATGGCAACAATGCTGTCGGGGTCATCCATAATGAACGGCGCACTCCTTGTTATTGCAGCCAATGAGAAATGTCCGCAGCCACAGACCAGGGAACACCTGATCGCCCTTGAGATCATGGGGATAAAAAACATCATTGTTGTCCAGAACAAGATTGACCTTGTAACAAGGGAAAGGGCGGAGGAAAGCTACAGGGAGATCAAGCAGTTCCTGAAGGGTAGCCTGGCTGAGAATTCCCCGGTGATACCAGTTAGCGCATACCATAACTCAAACATAGATGTGCTGCTAAAAGCAATCATTGCTTATATTCCAGACCCGAAGTTTTCTGAGAAGGATGCTCCAAGGATGTATGTTGCAAGGTCATTTGACGTGAACAAGCCAGGCACCCCGCCACAGAAACTCAAGGGGGGAGTGCTGGGCGGTTCGCTTGTCCAGGGAATGCTATCGGTGGGGGATGAGATCGAAATAGTCCCCGGCCTTCAGGTGAGCCATGGTGGAAAGCAGTCGTGGGAGAATGTAATCACAACAATCACAACTCTCATGGCAGGAAAGAACAGCTATGAATCCATAAGGCCGGGAGGACTGGCCGCTGTAGGAACCGAACTTGATCCATACCTTACCAAGGGAGATTCATTCACAGGCAGGGTTGTGGGCAAGAAAGGAAATGTTCCTCCAACGGTATTTGGCATGCTTGTTGATTCCAATCTCCTGAAGCGTGTTGTGGGCTTCCAGGAAGAGCAGAAGGTTGACCCCATAAGGTCAAAGGAGAACCTAATGCTAACAGTTGGTACGGCCAACACGGTTGGGGTTGTCACAACGGCAAAAGATTCTAAAATTGAGATCGCACTGAAATATCCAGTTGCTGCCTACGAAGGGGAGCGCATAGCAATTGGAAGGCGCATAAGCAACAGATGGCGCCTAATCGGCTATGGAAACATTGTGTCATTGAGCTGATTGCTCAGGGTTTTTGATGGCATAGTCACATACCTTATCTACCGGACAATCCCTGCAAAGTGGCTTTGTGCGGCAGTAATCCTTGCCAAGATACACAATCATTCCATGGAAATTCTTCAGGGCCTCCGTATTGCCGTCCAGGAAATGGTGAACCGCTGACTTAATGCTCTTCAGGTCCGGCTTTTCCATAATGCCCGTCCTCTGGAAAATCCTGGCGGTGTATTTGTCCACCACAAAAACTGGTTTGCTGAGGGCATACAGAAGTATGGAATCAAGGGTCTCCTGACCAACTCCCTTGATGTTCTTCAGGAAATTTGCTGTTTCATCAGATCGCTCCATTGCCATTGCTTCCACAGATCCATATTTCCGGAGAATTGCGCATGCCAGATCCTTCAGCCTTGCAGCTTTCTGACGGTAGAATCCTGAGCTTCTCACTGCAACTTCCAGCTCTTCTGTTGGCATTGAGCATATTCTCTGGAGGGTCACGGGTCCACTTTCTTTCAGTGACTGTATTGCTTTCTCCACATTTGTCCACGAGGTGTTCTGGGTGAGTATTGTTCCAACTATTACCTCATCAGGAGAATCTGCTGGCCACCATCCCGTTGTTCCGTATCTGGCGTAAAGAATGTTATACAGACTCTCTGCAGTAATCATGTCATGGCAGAAAGCTAACAGAAATATCATTGTTGGGTATGGCAGCGTATCCATGTGTGACGAAAACCGACATTGTGTGCAGAAAAATGTATATGGATCATTTCATATTGGAAAAGCATTATTAATCGATCTTCAATTCTGTATCAATGAGCGAATTCGACGTTATTGTTGTTGGGGCAGGGCCTGCTGGTTCATCTGCCGCCATTAAAATGGCATCTCAGGGTCTCAAGGTACTGCTTGTTGAAAGAGGCGATCCTGTGGGAAGCAAGAACGTCTCCGGAGGCATACTCTGGGGAAACGATCTGGCTGCCATAATACCTGACTGGGAGAAGAGCGCCCCCCTGGAACGTTACGTTGAAAGGAAGGTAACCTCATTCTTAACAGGCGATTCTGAGATAGCCATTGATTTCAAGACAAAAAAATTCCAGGAAAAGAAGACCGGATATTCCGTATTAAGAACCAGGCTTGACAGTTTCCTGGCAAGGAAAGCCGCCCAGGCTGGAGCAATGGTTGTAACTGGCGTCACTGTAGACAGTCTGGCCATGAAGGACGGGCGCGTCATCGGTGTTGTCAATGAGGGTGAGACCATTACGGCGGATTGCGTCATCCTGGCTGAGGGCCCGAATCCACGGGTGGCAATGGCTGCAGGCCTGGTGGGCAAGCCCAATGACAGGACTGTGGGAATCGGGGTAAAGCATGTTTACAAGCTTGGGGAGAACGTCATCAACGAGAGATTCAACCTGAGGGGAAACGCTGGATTTGCAGGTGAATATGTTCTAAGTTTCCTTGAGGGGGACGTCTATGCCGGTGGTTTTCTGTACACTAACAAGGACACGGTGTCCATGGGAGTGGTGATAAACATGGCAACCTTGAGAAAGAATGGCAATACACACTCCTTCGACATAATGGAGAAGTTTGCCCAGCATCCATTCATTTCAAGCCTTGTGGAGGGCGGGCAGCTGCAGGAGTACAGTGCCCACTTTGTATACGAGGGCGGATACGAGGATATGCCGAGGGCATATGGAAACGGCTACATGCTGGTTGGCGATACGGCTGGATTTTCCTTCAGCAACGGGATGATCCTGCAGGGAATGAACTATGCAATCAGTTCAGGAATCCTGGCAGGAGAAGCTGCCATTGAGGCCAGGAAGGATAACGACTTCAGTGCGGAATCCCTTTCAAGATACCAGAAAAAGCTGGACAATTCGCCAGCGGTGCTGGACAAGAAGAATTTCCAGGGCATAAGCAACGTGGTGTGGAGCCCAATGGTGCACAGGGCCATACCTGCACTACTGGAATCCTCCCTGTATTCGATGCTCTACGAAAGTGGAAAACCCAAGAAGCACCTTAGCCAGATAATGATGAAAAGCCTGAAATCATCAGGAATGAACAGCAAAGACCTGATGGTACAGGGATACAGACTGATGAGGAGGATGTAAATGGAAATAGAAGAGAAGCTTGCTTTACTGAACTACAAGACAGATCCGGAATACGAGCACATTACAATCAACCCGAAGATTTGCGAGACATGCCCGGACCACTTCTGCACCTTTGCCTGCCCGGCAAAGTGCTATACGCTCATTGAGGGAAGAATCAACTTCAAGTACGAGGACTGTGTGGAATGCGGCACCTGCGATGTGGCATGCGCACATGGCAGCGTTATGTGGACAAACCCCAAGGACGGGCACGGAATAAAGTATAAATTCGGGTGATCAGATTGGCATTGGAAATAATCGTAATGGTGAAACAGGTTCCAGACAGTCAGGAGGTCGTCATAGACCCAGTTACCATGAACCTTAACAGGAGCCTCACAAGAAATGTTACAAACAGGGCTGACGAGAACGCACTGGAAGCCGCCCTTCAGATCAAGGACAGGACCGATGCGCATGTCACGGTAGTTTCAATGGGGCCGCCACAGGCTGAAACCACAATGATTGAGTGCTTGGCCAGGGGCGCAGACAGGGCTATCCTTGCTTCCGACCGGTTCTTCGGAGGGGCTGATACATATCCTACAGGCCTCACACTTGCCGCGACAATAAAGGCCATAGGAAAATTCGACATAATATTCGCGGGTGAGGAAACCTCAGATTCCAGCACGGGACATGTTGGCCCGGGAGTTGCGGAATTCCTGGGCATAGACCAGATCACCTATGCCAGCAAAGTTGAATACAAGGACGGATTCGTCACAGCAGAGAGGGAACTGGAGGACGGAACTGAAGTTGTGAAAGTGCCAACGCCTGTTCTCGTCACGGTGCTCCTGAACTCGAACGTTCCAAGAAGGCAAACGCTGAGAAGGAAGATCGATGCCATAAGGCAGGGTTTTGAAAGCTGGGATCATGACAAGGTGGGGCTGCAGCCCGAATGGGTAGGAGTCCGCGGTTCGCCAACAATTGTCAGGAAAATGAGACCCATCAAGGAGAAGGAGCGGGCAGCAAAGAAGGTTGATATTGCCGGCATACCGGACCTTGTGAAGGAGCTTTACCAGAAAGGTGTCATAAAGGTGGAGAGTGATTAAAATGGCTGGGATAAAGTTTGCAGCACCTGTTGCGGACCTCAATGAATACAAGAATGTGTTTGTATTCCTTGAGACCAGGGAAGACAAGCTCATGCGCCCCGCCCTTGAAATGATAGGTGTGGGCAAAAGGATGGCCGAAAAGGTGAATGAAAAGCTGGTATGCGTTCTTCTTGGCGGTGACATAAAGGATCAGGCAAAGGAAGCTGTTTCATACGGCTGTGATATTGTTCTCGGTGCTGAATCTCCCGTTCTGAGCACATACAGGACACTGCCGTATTCCCATATCATATCTGATTTTGTCAGGCAGGAGAAGCCAAATATATTCCTGATTCCCGCAACAAGAAACGGGCGTGATCTGGCATCGCGCATAGCGGTTAGCTGCCAGGCCGGAGTGACGGCTGACTGCACGGAACTGGACATAGAGCAGGACACAAGAATACTGAGCGCCAACCGTCCCACATACGGGGAGAGCATGCTGGCCGAGATACTGTGCAGGAAGCACAGGCCGCAGATGGCCACGGCAAGGCCGGGTATATTCCCGGTACCGGAGAGAATCAAATCCCACAGGGGAGAGATACGCATAAAGGAAGTCACAGTTGACAAGTCAATGCTCAAGAAGCAGGTGCTGGAATTCAGGAAAAAGGAAGTTGTGGACCTCACGGCAGCAAAAGTCGTTGTATCGGGTGGCATGGGCCTAGGCAAACCTCAGGGTTTCTCGCTCATCGGCGATCTTGCCAGTGAGCTGGATGGCGTTGTTGGTGCAACCAGACCGTCAGTGGATATGGGCTGGATCACACGTGATCATCAGGTGGGCCAGACGGGGCAGACTGTGAGGCCAAGACTGTACCTTGCTGTGGGCATATCCGGGAAGATACAGCATATAATGGGGATGAAGAACAGCGAGACGATCGTTTCTGTAAACACCGATCCCAATGCGGAGATAACAAAATACTCAGATTATGTCATAACTGAAGATCTGTACAAGGCTGTCCCGGTGCTTCTGGAGGAGATAAGGAAACTGAAGAAGTCACCCCCGCTCCAGGTTCAGGAAACCAGCAGCACACCGGCTCAGTAATTATGGATTTTCATACCATCTTACCAATTTTTATCCATAACTGCATTTTGATCTCCTTACATGTTCAATCAAAATAATTTTAATTACCGTGATTATGACACATCATTGGCAAAGACTGTTGTGGTTCAGCGTTTCGGAAAGGATTCCAAACTGACGCTGCATCAGGTCATGCGCTATATGGAAGATTACAGGGACACCCATCCCACCAGGGACATATTCTTCGACGGGGACAGGTTTGCCCTCTGCTATGTTAAGAAATGATCAGATGGTCTGTTCAACGCTGCATTTCTCAATTTCCTTCAGTATCTTTTCCCTGAACTCATCCAGTGCAATAACCGATGTCCTGTCCTTCCTGTTTCTGACGGAAACTGACCTTCCCTGCTCTTCTCTCTCGCCCACAACGAGAATGTAAGAAGGCCTCATCTGCCTTATGATCTTGATCTTCTTGTTCATGGTCTCCGTTCCAATGTCGGCTCTTGCCCTGATTCCACTCCCCTTAAGGACCTTCTCAACCTCAATGGCATAGTCGTTGAATTTCTCGCTGACAGGCACAATGTATGCCTGAAGTGGCGCAAGCCATGTAGGGAATTTCCCGGCAAAGTGCTCTATGAGAATGGCCATGAACCTCTCATATGACCCGAAGATGGCCCTGTGGATCATTATAACCCTGTCATGCTTGCTTTCACTGTTTATGTAGTATAATCCGAAATTCGTTGGCATGAAGAAGTCGACCTGTATTGTTGAGAGCTGCCACATCCTTCCAAGCGCATCCCTGACATGAACGTCTATCTTGGGACCATAGAAAGCGGCCTCTCCAGGATTCTCTGCATATTCAAGGCCGGATTCGTCAAGTGCCTGCCTTAGCTGGTCTGTGGCCGTATCCCATGTGCTGAAATCCGGTGAGAGATCTGTGGAGCCACAGTTGGGGCATACCAGTTCCTCTTCCATGGCAGCCTTCCTGGCCTCCACGTCCGTGCCACACTTGTTGCAGTGGTATGTGATGAGGTAGTTCTCCGGGCTGTTCTTGTCAATGACGCTGAGATCGAAGGTCATGTCAACATGGCCAAGTATGCCAGAGAATGTTGCCTTCACCATCTCCATTATGGATTTCACCTCTCCAACGATCTGGTCGAAACGCATGAAACCGTGGCCATCGTCTATTGTAAACATCCTGGGCCTTGTGAGGCCTCCCACTTCACCGGATTTCTCGTACCGGTATACCGTTCCTGGCTCGCAGTACTTCACGGGCAGTTCCCTGTAGCTCTTTGGTGTCCGCTCAAATATTGTTATGTGCCCCGGGCAGTTCATGGGCTTCACGCCGTAGCTGTCTCCGTCACTCAGTGTGAAGAGATACATGTTTGGCTTGTATTTGGCGTAATGGCCGGACTGCTTCCATATGACATCCCTATAGATATGGGGTGTGGAGACCTCCTCCCAGCCGTACTGCCTGTTGAGCCTTGCCATGAAGTTCAAGAGCTCCTGCCGGATGATCATTCCGTTTGGAGTATAGAACGGGAATCCTGGGGCTCTTTCTGAATTGAACACCAGCAAATCCATTTCCTGTGCGATCTTTCTGTGATCACGCTTGAGAGCCTCCTCCCTGTTCTTTAGGTATTCCTTCAGGGACTTCTCATCGGGAAAAGATGTGCCGTATATCCTGACAAGCATCGGCCGGCTTTCATCCGCCTTATAATGTGTACTTGCAATTGACAGGAGCCGGAAAGCTTTAAGGTAGCCTGTGGACGGTACGTGGGGGCCCCTGCAGAAATCTACAAAGTCACCCTGCCTGTAAACCGTTGAGGAACCGCCCTCCGGAACATTCTCCATCACCTTGTCCAGTTTGTACTGATTCCAGGCAAACAGCTTCAGCAACTCCTCTCTGGAGAGCTCCTCCCTTTTCACCGGTATGTTTCTGGATGCAATCTGGTGCATTCTTTCCTCAATCCGCTCCAGATCTTCCTGATTTACCGGCTTCATGTCAATATCGTAATAGAATCCGTCATCCGTTGGCGGCCCTGCATTGGGCCTTGCTTCAGGAAACAGTTCCAGGACTGCCTGAGCCAGGAGATGTGCCGTGGAGTGCCTTAATATTTTCAGTCCCCGGGGGCTATCTGGAAAGATGGGCTCCAGAGTGGTATCCTGCTTCGCAATTGTGGACAGATCGTATTCAGCACCGTCCACCAGTGCCGCTATGGCATTCTTCACTCCTGCGGCCTTCAGGGCATCAGCAAAACTGAGTCCCTTCTTTGCCACGATTTTTCCAGAATCCTTCTGAGGCATCAATGGGTTAAATTTAATTTGTATAAGAATGTTCCAGCCTATTCCCCGAGTGAATCGGCCATCCTGACAAGTTCTTCTGAACCCATTATGCTCAGGACCTTCTCAATGTCAAGGTACGGCGGCCTGTCGTTATTCAGTGGCGGGATCTTCTTTCTCACGATATCCCTTATGGCAGAGACCCTGGCCGAAATCTTATCCTTCACAAATTCCAGAGCCTGGGCTCCCAGCAAAAACTCAATTGCAACTATGGCCTCAATATTGTTGTTAATTTCTATGAGCTTGGTGGCAGAGTTTGTTCCCATGCTCACATGATCCTCCTGGTTTGCACATGTGGGTATTGTGTCCGCAGAAGAGGGATTAGCCAGTGTCTTGTTCCTGTTGCAGAGTGCGGCGGCGGTATACTGCGGTATCATGTATCCAGAGTTGAGGCCACTGTCCGACACAAGAAACGCCGGAAGCCCGCTCAGTGATGTATCAGTGATCCTGGCAATCCTGCGCTCAATCATGTTGCCCAGATCCGTCAGGGCAATGCCAAGAAAATCAGATGCAAATGCAACGGGTTCCCCGTGGAAATTACCCACGGAAACATACTCGTCACCGTTGACCAGCGGATTATCGGTAACAGAATTTATTTCCCGTGAAATTACCTCGCTCACATAATTCAGCGTGTCAAGGACGGCACCATAGACCTGTGGGATGCATCTGAGTGTGTATGGGTCCTGTACCTTGGTCATGTTGGATTTCTCAACATTCTCGCTTCCGCTTATGAGGTTTCTCATGACCTCTGCAACAAACTGCTGTCCCGGATGGGGTCTTGTTGCAATGGCCCACTGGGTGAACGCCTTGGAGGTACCCTTCAGAGCCTCAAAACTGAGGGAGGATGAAAGCAGTGATTCCCTGAAGGTGAGATACGATCTGTGAAGCTCGTAGGCAAGTATCCCGGAAA
>JAKAQT010000089.1 GCA_021819605.1 Thermoplasmata archaeon | reverse complement strand
AAATATGGGAGCAGAATGGTCAATGCCAATTTCCTGAAGAAAATCATGGTTGTGGGTGAAAGGAACCAGCTGCAGAATCTCACTCAGTATGTGGATCTGGCTGAGAAATCCTCAAAGACACTTATTGAGATGCTCAGCATAGAGGATGGCAAGAAAGTCCAGCTTAATGCCATAATCAGAGATATTGAGAAGAAGGGTGACGATATAACAATTTCAATGAAGGACCAGATAACTGGAGGCGCAATAAGCTCAAACCTGATGGACAACCTCATCACTCTGGTGGAGACGTGCGATGACCTCCTGGACAAGTCCTATTTCGTCAGCAGAGAAATAAAGAGGGTGCATGAAAATACACACCGTTTCGATGACTGGACAAGGGATTTTCTCAGGAGAGGGTATGACGTATGCATCCGTATTCTTCAGAACAATGTGGAGGCACTTGACCAGGTGCGCCACCTCCTTGAGGCCCGGGATTTCCACGAAATGGGCGAGGCAAGGACCCTGATACAGAAGCTTGAGGAAAAAGTGGATGACCTGAAGGACAACCTCATAGACGAAATCTACAACTCAGCGGACAGCCTGCCCTACATCGTGTTTGTGCATCTCACAGAGCTGGTACACAAGCTTGATGACATGCTCGATGACTGTGAGGACATAGGGGATCTTGTGCACACAATCAGTGTGTCCATAACAAGATAAAATGTTCTACTCAGTACTCATACTTGTACTTGCCACGACCCTGACGGCCCTTGTGGCAGGCAACAATATGTCCGCTGCAGTGGGCACGCTCATAGGATCAAGAATTCTCTCTAGAACCGGAGGGCTCATAATCGGCATGGCAGGATTCAGCGCCGGGCTTCTGATCCAGGGGCACAGCCTGAGTAGCACAGCATTTCGGCTGATTCCGAGGGTTAATGAGATCATTGCCTTTTCGCTGGTTATAGCCCTTGTAATATTCATGCTGGCGGCATTTCTCAGGGTTCCTCTATCGCTGACAATGGCTCTCGTGGGCATTTCCGTTGGCCTCTCCATTCGCTATGGATTTCCAGTGGACGTGCCTCTTGTCACCCTCATAATGATAACATGGATTCTGGCGCCCATAATGTCCATAGCCTTTGCCTTCATCCTCAACCGCAAACTTGCATCTGCCCAGCCTCGAAATGTCTGGAACTTTGCACTGTCCCTGAAGATTGCCCTCATAGTTGTATCATTCCTCACGGCTTTTACGCTTGGGGCAAATACACTTGGATTCATAGAGCAGGTGGCCGGAATAAGCGGCTTGAATGTCCTCTTCATGATAATTGGAATAGTTTTAGGATCACTGTTTCTCAGCAGAGGAATCATCAAAAGGGTGGGCCAGGAGATGTACATGATGCGATACACCAATGCCTTCGTATCACTTGTTATCTCTTCGGCGCTGGTTGAAGGGGCAACATTCCTTGGGTTGCCCCTAAGCAACACCCAGACCCTGACTTCCAGTGTGTTCGGCAGCGGGCTTTCCTACCGGCACAAGGCAATGGCTTCCAAACCGTTCCTCATCACAGTGGCAACATGGGTAATATCGCCTCTGCTGGGTATGATCTTCGGGTTGATCATATGATGAGATATGGATTCTCCTATGCTTCAGGAACGAAATCAAAAATTGTCCGCCTGGAAATCTTCGCGGAATATTCCATGAAATTCCTTGCAAATTTCCTTCTGAATTCATCGCTGTCCTGGGAGTAATAGACAAAATTCCCCCTTTTCACCAGCGTCCTTGATTTCAAGAGCCCGGCAATGAATGACTGCAGGTCCCGTCTTATAACATCATGAGAGAATCCGGAGGATCTGGAATATGCGAATTCCACTGATCCTGCCAAAAGCTTCTGAAATTCCACGGGAGGTTTCAGGGCAAGATTTCTGGTGATCAGAAGCGCCTTCATGAAATCAGGCATTTCCGGACTGTACAGTGGCATTGGAATGAGGGGTAGGCGTTTAATACCATCCAGTACGGTGGACATTGCGGCTGAGCCTGAATCCTGGTATGCGATGCCAGAATAGCCATGCTGGATGATTATGGCCGGGAACTTCCCAGGATATGGATTCTCTCCGGATGGAATTACTGCCACAGGCGCCGGGGTTTTCACCCCCATTGATGCAAATTCATCTGTTACCTCAGAAATTATCCTGGCAGCCTTGGCCGATGCTTCGCGTTCACCCCCGAAAATGAGATAATCCGGTACCCATGTGTCCAGGGATTTGCGCCCAATTGCAGACATCCATAAACCATTTCTCTGGAAAAATGACAGGGGAACAAGTCCAGTGGATTTCCAGTTGATGCGGAAGGCATCCACGATGAATGATATGCCCAGGAAAGATTCGGCCTGCGACCTGAGCATCATGTTCCGCATCCTGATGCTTTCAGTCATGGTTCCATCCTCCCGGCACGTCCATTACATGGAGAACATCCGTGAGAGTGAGGGATGGATCCGGCAAAACAGCAATGCTTCCAGCGTCTTCCATGACCTCACAGACGCCTGAGCCAGCACTTACAACAATTCCACGGCCTGATTCCCGTGTCACTGAGATCCTCTCCTGTTTTCCAGTCTGGCCCCTGAATTTTGCCATGGTCACAGGCAGTGTAATTGGCTCCTGAAGGCATATCTCACCGTCATTTCTCTTTCTTCCAAGGGACTCCATGATCTTCTGGTACAGACCTTTGCTGGCAGCGACCCTGTCCATCAGGGCAACAATCAGTTCCGGAGTGCCTGCGTGTGGGTTTGAGATGCGGATCTCCATGTCTCTCCTTATTTTTACCGAGCTTTCTTCCATGCTGAATGATAGCTCAGAAAATTCAATTTCCCTGTCGTCTTTGAGAAGATTCCAGAATTTTCCGGCATGCCCGGGCTGAGATATATCCATCACTGTTCTTCCATGGTTCTCAGCCTTGAAGCCGGTCATCACATATCCCAGACCTTCCAGCAATCCAGGAATTGAACGAAAGTTTTCCTGCAGGAGTATGAACCTCTGCCCCATTGCCGCAGGAAGGCGGGCATCCGGGTGCCTTGACACTGATATCCTGAAATTCTGGTCATAGGGAAGGACAAATATCCTGCCAGGGGTTATATCAGAAAGTGGCAGGTCCTTCATGTTCGGCAGAAAGACCATACTGAAGAAGAGCACGCCGGATCTGGGGGCACCAATATGCTGGGAAATTATTTCCAGGAACTCATCCTTTCTCAATGCTGTGATCAGCTCCATACATATATATGAGTTTATCTGTGCACCGTTCAGAGGTCCCCGTTTGCTAGGAAATCCCTTATATCGTCAGCAGTGTACGGCCCCTCAACGGCAACCGGCAGAAGGACTGCCTCATCATCCTCACTGTCGTGGTCGTCATCCTCCGAGACGTCCTCTATCTTGACTTCGAATGTTTCAGTGGCCTGTTCGTGTGGTTCTTCTTCATCGTCCTCATCTTCCGCATATGCATATATTTCGTCAAACCAGATGATATAGCTGTAACCGCCGTAACTGAACACCTTGTGCGTCCCGGAATCCATTGTCATCACACTTGAGGGATTTTCGGTCAGAAGGCCGTATATGTATCCGACAAGGATTGCCTCCTGGAACGTCCCCTGCCCCCCGTATTCCTCATCACCGAGAGTATGGAACTCCGACATTATTTCATAAAGCAATCTTGCGTCAAGTTTCAGTGTCATTATCTTCCCTGTATTGCTATTATGGAATTTAACTTTACAACATGTATGAAGCCCGGTAAAGTTTATGCCACGTGGTATCGACTGCGAAGAATTATACCTTAAATATCAGTTACCAATCTGTTCATATGCAGGTCAAGGCCACAATGAAGATACCGGCATCCCTGTGCCTCAATTGCAGGGGAGCCAAGATGTTATGCGGCCTGACCTTCTGTCCAATTTCCGTAAAGTACATGGTGCAGCCAAGGGTATCCGGAGTCAGGGGCAATTCCATTTCCGGATCATCACCACCAAGTGTTTTTGTTGGGAGGTACGGATATCCCCGCATAAAGATTTACCCATCAACGCCGCCTGAGCATGGCGATACATCAGTTTATGAGGATACGCCTTCATGGCTTGGAATGCCCATGGAGGAGTTCCTTTCAATGAGGCTTTCCCTCATAAGAGGGGGAATGGACGTGAAGACCGAAGATGCTGCTTCTCCGGATCGCGTATTCCAAGAGATCCAGCTCATGGCCCTCTCCCAGAAATCCGTGGAAGTTGACATGGTGTTTGACAGAAATCTGGTATCCTCAGATATCGTCCTGGATGAGCATCTCCCTCCCATGGGGCCGTCAGCCCCTGTCCGAAGGATAGAAGTTTCAGGAGCGTCGCCGGGAAAGGATGTTGAGAAGGTATACGGAGACACGGATCTCAAGGCGAACCAGGCCATGAAGTATCTTTATTCAAGTGGCGTGGATGTTTCGAGGATATCAAAAATACTCAGTGTTGGTGCTGTTGGCATAGGTAAGTCAAGGAAAGTTGTTCCAACCAGATGGTCCATAACTGCCGTTGACAAGAATCTGTCGGACGATCTGGTGGAGAAGGCCAAGGATCTTCCCCAGATTGACAAGTTTCTTGCCTTTGTGAGGCCCACTCCCGGCAATCTTTTCATGGCGGTTCTCACCCCTTCAAGCTGGATGTACGAATGGGGCGAATCATGGTTTCCGGGCAGCACCTGGAACCAGTGGGGGGAAGACGCTTTCGTGGAAATAGATGATGAGGGTTACAATGGAAGGAAGGATTATCCTGGCATCGGCGGATGCTATTATTCTGCAAGGCTCGCCGTGGCGGAGAAATTCTCCGGGATGAGGAAGTCCGGAGGTGCAATAACCTGGCGTGAAATATATCCCAGCTTCAACCTCCCGGTGGGAGTATGGTATGTCAGGGAGAACATGAGGGAACTCTTCAGGTCAGAGCCGGTGCAGTTCGATACGCTTGATGAGGCTCTTGCATACATCTCAAAATTCATGAAAGTGGAACTGTCAAGATGGACGGGCAAGTCAAAGGTCGTGCCTGCCCTGAAATACAACAACCTTGACAGGTACTTCAGGATTTGACATGAGGATTGTGGAATACAGTGCGAAAACCGCCATATCCAGATCAGGAATGGCTGAACTCGATTATGCGCTCAATCCTTATTCAGGATGCCTCCACGGCTGCAAATACTGTTATGCGGTTGACTTCACGCGAATAGCGGATGCAGCCGAGAACTGGGGGGAAGTTGTTTATGTCAAGACCAACCTGATGTATCTCCTGAAGGCCGAAATAAAAAGCATGAGGAGGGGAATTGTGGGCATTTCCACTGTTACAGATCCGTACCAGCCGGTTGAGGCAAAGTACGGCCTCAGTGGTGCTTCTGCCGATCTTCTCCTGAGATCGGGATTCAGGGTAACGGTTCAGACAAAATCCCCACTGGTCAGACGAGATGTGGAAATATATGCAGCACACAGGAATTCCAGCGATGTTGGAATAACCATCACGACACTGGATGACAGGAAAGCCAGAATAATTGAGCCCCATGCCCCATCGCCGCGGTCCCGCGGGGACGCACTTATGTATCTTTCAGATTCCGGCGTGAAAACATGGATATTTCTTGGACCAATAATACGTGGATTCAACGATGATCCTGATGAAATGGATGCCATATTTTCCATGGCATCCCGCACCGGATCGAGGGTGATTTTCGATACCTATGTTCCATACCGTGGAGCCACGCGCCTTATGAACTCCAGTGTGCCGGGATTTACTGCAGAAAAATCCTATTATATGGACCAGGGCTGGCACCTGAACCTTGTGAAAACCGTGAAATCCATGGCGGAAAAATATGGTGTCAGGTGCAACAGCCAGCAGGAAGAATGGCTGGAGGAGAAGAAATCAGACTTCAGTGCTCTGTTCTGATGCTTCTCAGAAGTAGAATTTCCTGAGCTGATCCAGATACGGCGATCCCTCCGGTACAACTTCCCTGATCTGCCTCCAGGTCTCGTTATTGTCATACCTGAATCTTTTGTATGTGATGTCCCCCGTTTCTGTATCCCACACGGCATACATTGGGCGCCAGTCTCCGTCACGTGGCTGCCCGGCGCTTCCGGGGTTGATTATCCTGCCCCGGTACATCATTGGAAAGTGTGTGTGCCCCACCATAATGAGATCATATGCAGAATACCGCTTATCTTTCCAGACCATTTCTGCTTCGGTTGCGAAGAGATAGCCGAAGAGGTGGTTGTTTGGAGAAGCATGAGTCATGAGGATTTTTCTGCCCCCTATTTCAGTTTCAACGGTTTCCTTCAGAGCACCAAGTTTTCCGAGATCTTCTTTCGACAGATTGGGGAGAGTGACTTCCCTTCTGGAAAATTCACTCAGTTCAAGCATATCAGGTGCGCATTTGCAGTCTTCGCCCGTAACTGCTGCATAATCATGGTTCCCCATAACACCATAATCCATGTTGTCCATGATG
>JAKAQT010000088.1 GCA_021819605.1 Thermoplasmata archaeon | reverse complement strand
ATCTGCAACACCGGATGAAATGGCATCAAGGCGCAGCTGGTTATGTGTTGTGGCAGAAAGAGGATCACCAGTTACAATGATACAGATATCATGATCTTTAGCTTCCTTCAAAAGTTCAGCCGGGTTCTCCACATCTTCCCGGCCCAGTGGAAAAATATGCTTGCTTGTGATTGATGATATCTCGTTTACCGCTTCATCCGGAGAGACCGAAGTATATGTCTCAAAATATATCCTCTCACATTTTGACAGGATTCTCATTTCCCCAAGAGTCACACTGTCAACACCCCTGAGGCCAATCCCGAGAATATGTATCATATCAGTTGCTGTTTATCTCTTCCTCTATCCTGATGAGTTCATTCAGCTTGGCCAGTCTTTCTCCACCGATGGTCCCTGTCTTGATGAATATGGACCCGAATGCCACCGAGAGATGCGCTGCAAAATCGTCTGTGGTTTCGCCGCTTCTGTGGGAAACAGTGTTCCGAATGCCTGCCGCAGTTGCAAGGCGCACAGTCTCAGCAGTCCGTGAGAGTGAACCAATCTGGTTGACCTTTATGAGAATTCCGTTGGTGGATTTCTTCTCTATCCCCATCTTGAGCCGCTCGGGATTCGTAGTATACAGATCATCGCCTACTACCAGGCTCTTCTGGGAGACCTTTTTGGTTATCTCAGCAAAGCCATCAAAATCTGTGTCCACCATGGGGTCTTCTATGAAGTAGAAATCGTGGTCCCTGGAGAATGATATTGCATAATCTATCTGCTGATCCCTTGTTTTTGGCCCATTCTTGTATACGTATTTTCCACCCTCATAAAATGAGTTGGCCGCAAAGTCCACACCCTTGAGTATCCTTACATGGTACTTTGAAGATGTCTCTGAAACAGCCTGATGCAGTATTTCCAGAGCTTCCTCATCGCTTATGTTCGCAGTCCATGCCTTCTCATCGCCAAGGCCAACACTTGTGCCCTTCAGCTTTTCGGATAGAATCTCTCCGATTCTTCTGTGGGTCATTGCGTTTATGTATGCTGACTGAATAAAAGTGTCCGCCTGGGCTGAAACCAGAAATTCCTGTATTGTTGTGCCCTCTTTGGAGTGCTTCCCACCGCCGATTACATTTCCCATTGGTCTCGGAAGAGATCGTGCGAAAGCTCCTCCGACATAACTGTACAGCGGTATTCCTAGATAGGAGGCTGCAGCCCGGGCATTAGCCACGGAAAGCGCTGTTGAGAGATTTCCCCCCACATTCTCCATGTATTCCGACCCATCTGTTTCCATTATGGTTCTGTCAAAGCCCGTCTGATCCAGTGCGTTATATCCAATGAGCCTGGACCTCAGCTTATCCTCGAAGAATTTTATGGCGCCATCCGGGCCTGATTTGGGGAAAGCCTTCATCTCTGTGTCTCCGGTGCTGGCACCGGAAGGGGCGGAACATCTTCCAATTACGTCCTCAATGAATAAATCCACCTCTACCGTGAAATTACCACGCGAATCGATTATCTTTCTGACTTTTATGTCGTCTATTGGCAGTTCGTCCATCATGATGTGATCAGTGCTTCCGGCGTCTTAAATTATTTCATTGCTCAGTCCTGTGCAGATTGGTTTTATATCTTGAGGCAAAGCTGTTGTAGTTTGCCTTGTACTTTGTCCAAAGATCCATGTAATCCTGGCTCACATTCCCTATTACCTTTGCCGGAACTCCAACTGCAATGGCCTTCTCTGGAACCTCAAAGTTATTTTTCACAACTGCGCCCTCACCTATTGCTGCCCATGTTCCTATGTGAGCAAAATCTGATACTACGGCACCCATGCCTATAACGACCCAGTCTGATATTTTTGGCGTGTGTATAACGGAGAGATGCCCCACCGTAACATGGTTCCCTATAACAGTTGTCTCTCCCGGTCTTGCGTGTACAACCACATTATCCTCGATTGCACTGTAATCCCCCACAACTATCTTCCCGTAGTCTCCCCTCAGGACTGCACCTGGACCTACCCATACCTCTTTTCCAATGGTAACATCGCCAATCACTGTTGCGTCCGGAAAAACAAAAGCACTTCTGTCAACCTTTGGCTCCCTGCCTTCAAATGTATATAACGCCATTGTACCTGATCTCCTGGCGGATTAATCTTTTTGTGGAATGATCATGTCCTCGGCCTCGGATTCGAATACACCAAAAATATCGGATGCAGTATATTTGAATTCCCGCAGTGGTTTCTGTACAGCCAGTCCGGAAACTATTGAGCCCACTGCGCAGCTATGGGCCGCGTCCAGTCCCCTGTAAATGCCAAGGTAGAAGCCAGCTCTGTAGGCGTCTCCTGCACCGATTGTGTCAAACACAACGCGGGATTTCCTTGATTTTATTTCCGTCCTTCCTTCGGGCCCATAAAGCGTTGACCCGCTTGCGCCTCTGGTGACAATGGTCTCCGGAGTCATGCCTATTACCTGCTCCTCAGGTACGCCCAAAATTTTTGACGCCACAGAAAGCTCGTGTTCATTTAGTATCCATAGGCTGCTGGCTGAAGCCATCCTGATTATGTCAGCCCGTGAATATCTGTATGATATTTCCTGGCCCGGATCAAATACCTTCTTTCCCTTCGTATTTTCTGCAACATTAATGTAATCGTTCTGCGGACCGGTCCCAAGGTGTATCCAGCTGTACTCTGAATCTTCATTGAGAACAGCTTTGGAGAATGGTTCATCCATGGGCCCCTGGTAAATATAATAGACCTGATCTTTGCCGTCTGTGGCAGAATAACATATTGGGCCGTAGTCCCCAGATATATGGATGTGTTCCGTATCTATATTCCTTGACTCCAGGAACTCCAGGAACTTACCATGTGAGTTCTGGGATACGGCAGAATACAGATGAAAAGGTACCCCCAGAGAAGATGCAATGACTGCGAAATTTCCGGCTGTACCTCCGAAGTTTTCCTCATGATGCTGGATATTAACTGATCCCCTGCACGGCAGCGACGGAACGCGCATCACAACATCTATGTTGAGATGGCCGAAAAAGGCCAGAAAATTTTCTTCCATGCTCTGGAATTGTCCTTACATTAATAAGATTCGCAGGAGAAGATTGAAAGACCCTGTCCGATTGCATGAAAAGCCGTGGACCTTTTCACATATGCCACTCAAAGTGATAACTGAACCCGTATCATTTTTTTGAAAATAACGGACACAAGATTTTCTGGAGTTTCGTCGGGAAATGGTTCTTTCACTGGCTCCAGTAATCCTCCAGTGCTCTGTGTGAATGCCATAATATCATCCTCATTGTCATAGACCACCGTAATCCTGCTGGTCTCTGGCCCGATTCCTGCAGATACTATTGCATTTGATATCTGGGGTTCACCGGCAACCAGCATCATAAAAAGGGATTCCTTGAGTCTGATACGTGACTGTGCCTGAAGTCTTTCCGCTCTTTGGAATGATATTTGAATTTGCTCCCTGGAGACCACTCTTTTTGAATCAAGAACGCAGAAAAATCCTGTATGATTTCCCTTCACAAAGGTTTCGGGTGACGGGAATTGTTTTCCCGCCAGCTTAAATGATTTAAGTTCAGGCTGCATTTGCTCCGGTATTTCCCTGCTTCGGCCCAAATAGCTTGGGATTCAGGAAATCGGCAACCCTGGACAGGAACTTCTGCTTCTCGGGGCTTGCAATCAGGGCATTTTCCCAGACCTCGCTGATGTTAGCCACGGGAACCACCTCAATGCGATCCTTGTGAAGGCTATCCAGTACGATGTCACCAAAGTTGGCAGCGGGTACAACAACCCTTTTCATTCCAGCCTCAATGGCTGCTTCAACCTTTGCCGTAACACCACCAACTGGTAGAACTGCCCCCCTCACGCTCAGCGATCCTGTCATGGCTACGGTCTGATCAACGGGTATGTTCTCTATGGCTGATATTACTGCAGTTGCAATTGAGACACTTGCTGAATCTCCTTCAACACCTTCGTATGTCCCGATGAACTGGATGTGTATATCCATGTCGGAAATGTCCTTACCGCTGAGCTTCTTGAAGACAGCTGATACGTTCTGCACAGCTTCCTTGGCTATTTCTCCCAGTTTGCCAGTAGCAACCACCACACCATTGCCCTTGTGCTGGGCAGGTGTTACTTCTGCCACGATTGGCATTACAATTCCTGTATAGTCAGCCATTCCGGAGTTTGCACCAACAACGGCCAGTCCGTTAACCATACCTACCGCTGACCCTTCACTGTGGAAAGTCTGGTATGACTTTCTTATCTGGATGGATCTGTCGGCAACCTGCTGCTCCAGAGGCTTGCTCAGTGCCTTAGCCCTTACAACCTGGTCAGCCGTCACAACCTCAGCCTTTTCGCTTATGGCAATGTCACCGGCAACCCTGATAAGACCGCCCAGTTCCCTGAGCCTGAGGGTGAGCTTGCCCTTCCGGCCAGACCGCCGCTGTGCTTCCTTTATTATCTCTGTTACTGCACCAACGTCAAAGTGAGGTATTTTCTTATCCTTAAGGACTTCCTGGGCGATGAACTGAACAAGCTTCTGCCTGTTCTCTTCAGTATCTTCCATGGTGTCGTTCACATAAACTTCATAACCGTAACCCCTGATCCTTGATCTCAATGCTGGGTGAATTCCCTGCACTGCGTCAAGATTTCCTGCTGCAACGAGAACAAAGTCGCATGGCACCGGTTCAGTCTGGACCATTGCTCCGGCACTCCTCTCACTCTGACCGGATATTGAAAACTTCTTCTCCTGCATGGCGGTAAGCAGAGCCTGCTGGCTCTCCATCCTGAGCAGGTTCATTTCATCAACGAACAGGACCCCTTTGTTTGCCTTATGAATGTTTCCGGCCTCCACCCTTTCGTGCGCCGGAGTCTCCAGCCCACCAGACTGGAAAGGATCATGCCTGACATCACCAAGAAGCGCACCGGAATGGGCCCCCGTTGAATCAATGAACGGTGGTTTATCATTTGGCGTGTGTGATACCAGCAACTTTGGTACCATTGCCTTCTCCATCCTCATGGCCGGGTTAAGCGCCATGAACATATAGATGAAGAAGGCTATTATTACTGTGAAAAACAGAATATTGAGGCTCAGCCCGAAATCCTTGTTGCTTGCATAAAGTATTCCGGCAGCTATGATCCCAAAGAATATTATGGCAAAAACCACAAACAGTACTCCTCTGGATCTGTCCTTCTTCTCTCTTTCAGCCTTTAGCTGATATTGCCTTACAATTTCTTTGCCTTTCCCGGCCGGAAGAGTTTTGATCTTTGGCCTGTTTGAATCTTCTGGATTTGGAAAGACCAGTATATCCTCCAATTCATCCTTGGGAAGGAAGTCCACCATGGACTGAGCCAGCATGGATTTACCCGTTCCAGGCTCACCTATGAGAAGAACATGCCTCTTCTGTATGGCTGCCTTCTTGACAACCTCCCTTGCTTCCTCCTGTCCGATGACTTGGTCAAACAGCATTCTGGGTACCTGCACGTCCTTCGTGGACGTAATACTCAGCTTCTTGACCCATTCATCAACAGATTCAACCGTAGTATCCACCTCTCACTCCATTTAATTTAGATAATTAAGTCTTTCTTATGAAAATTTTGAAAAATAACGAAGCCGACGGAAGCTGGTTTGATGACAATTAATAGAATCAGCCTATTTCAACGGCAAATACTTTCTTGTGGTTAAACATGGTTTTCAGCGCCTTTACGTCCTCAATGAAGTCCGTATTGATCTTGTAATACTTGAAGCCGTTTTTCGACTGCTCAAAGGATACGAGACCAAGCCCAACCAGAGATTCTTCCCCGGTATACCTTACTCCCAGGCCCTCAAGGCACCCCTTCACATTGGAAGGATCAGATTTCACGGCTCTCGATATCTCAGACAGATAGGATCTGTAGGGATGTATGGACAGCAGATAGAAGAGAACCTTCCTCCTTAATTCGCTCCTGTTAAGCGATCTGATTATATTTCCGTCGGCGACTAATTCCATACCATTATATCATTTAGGACATATATAAACATTTTTGTCTGACCAAGGATCGATCAGTTAACATGCAGGTATTCAGATATCGTTACCTACATAAGCAATTGATCTGTCAGACAGTCATTTCTGGATTAACAGATGGGTATGAATGCATTACAGGACTGGTACCAGATATCTGAAAATGGCTATTGACGCAATTATACTTGATGGAATGGTGATGATTATTGTGTACTTAGCCCTCCTCAGTGAATCAAATACAGAATCTATGAGTCTCTGGTAGGTATTTTCATCTCCCATCCTTACCTTTACATTAACGGTCTTCATGCCAACTTTAACATCAGTGACAGATTCCATGGCCTTTTCAACTGTGCGCACTATGAGTCCAACAATATCGTCAATATTTCCGTCTTTCCCAAGGGGATTAACATCGAGGTTGCTGGCATTTACAGAGTGGTTGTCAGTGGTGTATATTTCAAGAGATGAAATCCTGTCGGCTGTTCTCTTTCTGGCTGCCTCAATAACATCCCTGGAGATCGGAA
>JAKAQT010000087.1 GCA_021819605.1 Thermoplasmata archaeon | reverse complement strand
ATCCATACTAGGCCACGGGCCCGTTCTCCTCAATACAGCGTTGAATTTGAAAGTTTCCATCCCATAACAACTGTTTTTTGGCGCTCTTCGTTCTTGGAGAGTAAATAACAACAAATCGGTGGCCGTAGGAATGATGACAGGGCCAATGTTTTATGAGGAATCCAGCTTTGATAGAGTGCATTTTATTGCTCGATCGCCAGCAAATTTAGTTTAAGTTATCACTCTGAGAATCTGGAAAAGTAGATAATCCGACTCCCCGCGCGAGCAATCAGGCTGAGTGGCTTAGGTGCTATTGGAGAAGCTGCCCAAAAATGAAGTTTTGTAAGTCCCCTGAAAATCCTTAATACGATCTTTAGCATAGAAAACTTCAGATATGGCAAATGGGCAATCCTCTTTCCAGATTAGAATAGTTCTTGAACGAGAGAAATATTCAGACTACATTCAGGCAATACGACCTGATCTGGACACACATGTGGGCCGTTCCAAGACATGGCTGGAGGAAGACAATGAAAGTTTCTATATTTATATACGGTCTCCTGATACAGTTGCACTAAGGGCGGCTCTTGGATCCATATCAAGATGGTTCAAGGTAGTTAGGGAAGTTATGGAGGTAGTAAGTTAATGGAACCGAATTTAAGTCAATACATCCAGAATCAGCTAAAGCAGGCACAGCAACTTGAGACACAGATAGAACAGGTTGCCACACAGAAATACCAGCTGGATCTCAGGATAAAGGAAATAGACAAAACACTGAAGGAACTCCAGTCAATAGGCACAGATACACCTGTTTACAAAAGTGTTGGGAACATCCTTTACAGGGTAGAGGACAAGCAGAAGCTCGTTGATGATCTTTCGGAACAGAAGGAACTCAGTGAGATACGTATCAAGACTCTGGAGAAGCAGCAGAAAGCCTTGGAAGATAAGTACAAGGAGCTTGAGACCCTGATTCAGCAGAGATATCAGGAGGAAACCCAGAAAAGGGGTACTTCACAGTGATCGATCTTGTTGATGTTCAGGCTGAGAAGCCAAGAGTTTCGATTCCAATTACGAGCGTCGGGCTTAAAGGCATCACGTATCCTGTCAGGGTAAGCCGTGACGGCAGGGAAATAGATCTTTTGACAAGGATTGACATTTATGTTGATCTGCCTGCAAACAGGAAAGGCGCTGATTTTTCAAGAAAGATTGAGGCAATAAATGAGATCATTCTGGAGAACGGGGTGGTCCCAAGCATAGAGGACCTTAGCCTTCAAATTGCAGAGAAGGTGCTCCAGAAACTGCCTTACTCCACCCAATGTAGGGTCAGTGTATCAGCCGATTACATGCGAGAGAAAAAATCAAAAAATGGAAACAGCCGCATCATTGTGCCTTATAAATTAGAGGGTGAATCTGTCCTTAAAAGAAATGGAGAATCCCACAAGATGGTTGGGGTTAACGTCACAGGCTTGAATGCTTGCCCCTGCGCCATGGAAACCACGCGTGCACTTATTTCACGTGATTTTCCAGGCAACGATCAAATCCTGAACAGAATTCCTTCAATAACACACAACCAGAGGAACCACGTCAGATTGATGATGCAGGCCTCTGCAGGGAGGAGCATAGAGGCAGACGATCTCATAGGGATATGTGAGAAGGTCCTGGGAGGATCACTGCACTCACTTCTCAAAAGGATCGATGAGGGTGAACTGGTTTACAATGCACACAAGAATCCAAAGTTCGTTGAGGATATTGTTCGGGATATTGCCGCAGAAATCCTGCCAAAATACAGTGATTTTCCGGACAGAACGAGGGTCATTGTCTCGTCAGAGAGCGAGGAAAGCATACATCCACACAATGCCTATGCTGAGATAAATACCACGCTGGGCGAACTTAGATCAAGCATTTCCAAACTGGATCACTGATCCGTGACCGGGCAGTATCCACGATGGCTTCATGCCAAGAATCATTTCTTTTGATCTAAGGGCTTCGTCATAATCGATTGTAAAGGCTTTATTTACAGTTATTTCTGATCCCTTCTTCAGGAGTGCATCCCCGACAAACACTGCCCTATCTTTTTCAACGTAGTAGGATGTACTTCCTGGCGTATGCCCGTGTGTAGCAACTGGAGTTATTCCTTCAATGCTGATTTCCGATACAGGATGAACATCGCTGACTGGCTCTGTTCTGGAAATACCAGCAACCATCCTTGAAATCAGGGATTTAGCCGGCTTTACATTTGCTTTTCCTCTGACCACATCCACCTCCAGATCAGGCACGTAAACTGCCGGCGAGAAGTGGGAAACAATCATTGCCAGCCCCCCTATATGGTCTGGATGGTAGTGAGTAATAAGTACCACATCGGGTTTCATCTTCATATTCTCATAGAATGCTATTATCTTGTGCCCGGATGATTTCATTCCAGCATCAACCAGGATGTTAAGGTCCCCAATCTTCAGTGAGTAACAGTGAGCCGTAGTACCCGGAATCTGCTTTATATCCTCCGGCAGGTTCAAAGTTCAGACAGCCTCCTGAGCATTTTTGCCACACTCTCCACGGCATCCCTTGCCATCTCTATCCTGGCCTGTGCCTGAAGCCTGGTCTGGTTCGGGCCTGAAATCCCAAGCGCAACAGGTTTTGAATACTCAACAGAAAGGTCTTCAATCTTCCTGGCGGCATTCTGCATTATTATCTGATCATGATCCGTCTCACCCTTTATGACCGCTCCCAGGGTAACCGCGCCATCCACATCCTTCTTTTCCAGGATCTTTTTTACCCCCAGCGGAATGTCAAAGGTTCCGGGCACCTTCAGAACATGCGTTACCTCAAGATTCATGAAGGCAGCATGCTCCTGCGCTCTCTGTAGCATCATCATGGTTATGTCATAATTATATTCCGATACAACAATTCCTATTTTCATTTCTTACAACTCCATCAGTGTCTGATTCCTGTGTTTTTTGGCTCTTCTACCGAACCCACATCTTCGTATCCCTGCCTCAGTCCCTTTCCGGCATTCTCTGTCAGTTTTCCCGGCCTGAAAATGAGATTATAGGCATTTAGTGCATGTTCCCGTGCTCTCCTTTCTGATAGCCAGGCAAGTTCAGACGGGCTTGAGGCCTCATCTTCATGCACAAATACTTCTATGACATGTCTGTTTGTCATCAATTGAACCTGCATGATTCCCATGGAGGCAACCTGTGCTGAGATCTTGTCCACTGGTTTGGCCCCGGGCATTCCGCAGGCAATCACTATGTCACATTGCTGTTCCTCAATGAGTTTCTTGGCTGCAACTGGAATATCCTTTATGCCGGGTACTGTGTACCTGACAGTAACAAAGCCTGTCCCCGTGGAGTTAAGCTCATCTATTATGGCCGATCCCATATCGAATCTTGCGAAGGTAGTGTCAACAACTCCGAATTTTTTCAAATTCCACCCTCTATGACCTCAAGGAGCCTCTTTCTCACGTCTGAACTCCCTCTGTACTTTGAAGCATTGAATCCTGAGATTCTGACAACCTCAGTATTAAGCCCCATATCCCGGCATCTGGTTCTGATAGTCTCCGGATCAAACTTCTGATCGTAACCCAGCGTTATGATATTGGGCCTCAGTTCCCTTACTGTCTGGAACATATCCCCCTCATGGCCAAGGACTGCCGTGTCAACAGGCTTCAACTGGGACACTATTGCCATTCTGGATTCCTCATCAAAAATCGGTTTCTTTCCGTTTCTAATGGCCGTGGAATCTCTGGCAACTACAACCACAAGTTCATCTCCAAGTTTTTTAGATTCGGTGAGATAATGAATATGTCCAAGATGAATAATGTCAAAAACTCCCGTAGCCATGACTCTGATCATTCGCCCACTGGTCGATGATGTATTTTCCTTCTATAAATGTTAGCGAATGGTCTTCTGCAAATTTCCTGGCTTTGTCATGGGAAAGAGAATAGCCATTGTCATCGAGCATCTCAACAATTGTTGCCGAGGGAATGAGGCCGGCACTTTCAACTAGATAAGTACTGAGTTCAGTGTGTCCTCTTCTTCTGGCAAAGTATCCATCCCTTGCGATCAGGAGTATTACATGCCCCGGAATTCTGAACTGGCTTGAAAAGACATCCCGTGCTGTACCGTTATATGTCGAGAGGCCCTGCAGATATGACGCAAATGCCGAAATGGTAAACGCTCTGTCTCGGTCAGGAACACCTGTGAATGTGTTTCTGTGGTTTATTGTAACGGAAAATGAACTGTTGGTATCGTATCTCAGATCGGAAGCGTCGAGTACTTTCTGCCCAAGCCCAAGGTGTTCCCTGTAAAAATCCTCAATGAAAGGCAGGCCTATCCTGGCTGCATCAGTTTCCTTCATGGTCGTGCAGATGAGGCCACCACCGTTTTTTCTCATGAATTTCATTGCTTCAATATTGACAAATTGTGACGGAAAAACTATGTCCGTTTCACCCTCCCTATCCTGGGAATCAAAGATCAGGACAGGTTTCCCCGATCTAAAGCTCTGAATGGCTTCTGATATCATAAAATTGAATTGCAGGGCTATTTATTAAATTGATGGTAATTACTCTAATTTGAGTCATTATGTATTTGAAAAGATTATCAGGCTGACTACGTTAAGGTCTTGTGAAGATCGTCCCCTTTCAGGCGTCACATCTGGATGGCATAGTACTACTTGAACAGAGAGCCTTTCCAGTGGGTCCTTACACGCGGAGAATGCTTGAACATGTTTTCAGAAATCCGCAGGCATTCAGTCTTGTTGCCGTTGATAATGAAATGGTTGTGGGTTATGTGGTGGCTCTGCCTCTCGGCGATCAATCCGCAGATATAGAGAGTATAGCGGTTGATCCTGAATATCAGGGAAATGGAACAGGAGGTTTATTGCTTGACGCCATTGAGAAGGAGATGTCTTCAAGAGGTTTCGCGAATTCTGTTCTTGAGGTCAGGGACAGAAACATCCAGGCAATTAATTTCTACAGAAAGCATGGCTACGAGATCATTGAGCATATGCCAAAATACTATCACGAGCTATACGATGGATCAAGAGGAGCTTATCGCATGATAAAGGATCTGAAGTTGAATTGACATGGAATCACTGAATGGTTCCAAGGAGTTCTTTTATGCGATCTGTCCTTGCCAGTCTTGATGAAATTATGATGGATTTTTTCTCAAGAGTTTCTCTGAGTGTCCTTATGAGTGGAGAAAGGCTCGTTACGTCAGCCAGTTCATTGTTGCTGAGCACATTCATATCCGATTTTACCCTGCCGGGGCCAGCAAAGTCCAGTGGCGGAATGACATCTATTATGTATTCCCACTCCTCAAGATCGCTTTTAATGAGTGCATCCTTAATTAATGCCAGCAGTTCCGGTGTATAGTGAAATCTCAATACCGGTTTGTGCAAATTTCTGGCCATTATCTGCCTTGATATCATACTGGAATCATGTGAAATTATTGAATAAAAATCATTGTCAGTCATAGAAAACGGATGCCTGAACTTATCGATGTTCTGGTCTATGGCATACGCGCTCATGATTTGTGCAATTCGCGATGTCTTGTGAAAATAAACAGAACTGTACATCAATATCCTTGAAATCAAAATGGATTCAAGCGTACCGATGCCCTTTTCCTCAATGGCCACGTCATCTCCTACAATCTTGGCAACATTGAGTATTCTCCTGTGATCGACATTTCCCATGGCAACACCCGTGTACATGGCATCCCGCCTGAGGTAGTCCAGTTCATCAACGTCAATGGGTCCGCTCACAAGTCTCGAAATGAGTCTTTTCGATCTTGATTTAAACAGCAGAATGTCGGCGACGTCATGAGGACTGATACCTATTTCCTCAAGAACCTCCGGTATGCTGCTGCCAGAGAAATCCCCCTGCCCGAGTATTATTTTAACTCCGGCGTGGAGATGATCCAGTCCCGTGATCTTCTCAAAGGTCTCCTCAGCTCCGTGACTAAGTGGGGGATGGCCAATGTCGTGGAGCAGTGATGCCACAATAAAGAGTTCCCTTTCCTCTATCTCAAGGGTGTCCGCAAACATCTGGGACAGGTACATAGAACCCAGCGAATGCTCAAACCTTGTGTGATTGGCTCCCGGAAATACAAGATGGCACATTCCAAGCTGCCGTATATATCTCAGTCTCTGAAATTCCGGGGTATCAATGATCTTCTGCAGATTGTACGGAACCTTAACGGGGCCGTTTATGGGGTCCTGGATAATTTTGAACGTATTGTTTACCATTTTGACTACACTGAGCCTGTTGCATGGATAGGTTGTGAGGACATATCATTTTTTTCCAATCCAAAAACTGTACCAAAATCATAAAGAACTTCCCGATTATGAATGCTCATGGTAATTTTCCCAGTCATATCTTATGTTGACCTCATAGTGGTCCTTGTAGTGGCGTGGATCCTGGCGTCATTTCCTATTTACGTTGCAGGAAAGATAATTTCCGGTAAGGATACATCCTTCGGCAGCGCAATGATTGCTGCTCTGATTGGGCCTGTTGTCACGCTTTTCTTCTTCATAGTTATAACCGCGGTTTTATCTCCATTTCTTCTGGGTTTTGCAGGCGTTATTGGTGCCATATTTGCAATATTTAGA
>JAKAQT010000086.1 GCA_021819605.1 Thermoplasmata archaeon | reverse complement strand
GCCCCGGGCGCCATATTCAGCAGGTCACATTAGTATCTCACCGGCAAAGAAGTTAATATACACTTTATCATGTTTCAGAACGTTGAACGACATGGCCGTAAATGACAGCATGGTGAAAGTTCCAGGAAAGCATTTGCTGGATTTTGTGAAGATTGATAATTGCACATATAATGGCAGGGATGAAAAAAATGAGTAGAGAACTTGGGAAGGCGTATATTGTGGACGCCATCAGGACGCCAATCGGGAAGAGAAATGGTTCACTAAAGGAAATACACCCGGTGGATCTTCTTGGGAACCTTCTGAAGGGAGAAGTGAAAAGGATAGGCGTACCTCCGGAATCATATGATGACTTCATTGTTGGATGTGTCACGCAGGCCGGTGATCAGGGGTTCAATATTGCAAGGAACGCGTGGCTCTCTGCAGGAATGCCTGAATCTGTGCCAGGAACCACCGTAGACAGACAATGCGGCTCGAGTCTCCAGGCAGTCTCATTCGCTGCTCAGGCAGTGATTTCAAGAACTGAAGATCTCATAATGGCTGGAGGTGTAGAATCAATGTCGCGCGTTCCAATGGGGAGCACCATTAACAGCACCGGGAATCCCATAACACTTGGTCTTGTGATGCGATACGGCCTGGATAAGGAATGGTTCAGCCAGGCTTATGGTGCGGAACTTATTGCGAAGAAGTATGGATTTCACCGTGATGAGCTGGACGAATTCAGTTACATGAGCCACGTCAAGGCTGCTGCCTCTAAGGACATGATTGCGCAGGAACTCATGCCGGTGCAGGCTGATGTCACCGGGGATGGTGAGATAGTCACCATTCTTGATCATGACGAAGGTGTCAGGATCAATCCGGATCTGGAAAAGATGAAATCCCTTCGCCCTGCATTCCATGGGCTGACACTCATAACCGCAGGAAACTCCAGCCAGATTTCTGATGGCGCAAGCATCTCAGTCATTGCCTCAGAAGAGGCCGTGGAGAGATACAACCTGAAGCCCCGTGCGGAGATCATCTCCATGGGCGCAGTTGGTGTTGATCCTGTCACAATGCTTACAGGGCCAATACCGGTGACAAAGAAAGTGCTTTCAAGGTCAGGATTGGATATATCAGAAATAGACCTGTTCGAGGTCAACGAGGCATTTGCGCCTGTTGTTATGGCATGGCAGGAGGAATTTGATGTTCCACTGGACCGCCTGAATGTACTTGGTGGGGCCATTGCTATGGGCCACCCCCTTGGAGCCACAGGCACAAGGGTGCTCTCAACAATGATCAATGCGCTGGAAATAAAAAACAAGAGAACCGGTTTAATTGCCATATGTGAGGGCGGAGGTATGGCAAACGGGATGGTTGTAAAAAGATTGTGATCCAGAAAATGTGATTACTTGTCACATTTTCCGGTGGGGCAGGCAGGGTCAAATGTTGCCTCAAGTTTCAGGTATTTGTCCGGTACCTTTGTCATGAGCTCTATTGTCTGCCTCTCTGCCTCAGGCTTCTTTGGGTCAGGCTCCCTGGCTTTCTTTGCGGCCTGCGTTCCGGAGTAGAGAACCTGCTCGATCTTGCTCCTGTCTCTGTATACCGTTATTCCCTTGCAGTGAAGTTCATGCGCCATCAGGTAAGCCTTGGCGATGTCCTCTGGTGTGGCCGTGGACGGCAGGTTTATGGTCTTGGAAACGCCTGAATCGCAGTATCTCTGGAATGTTGCCTGCATGAGCACATGCCATTCCGGGTCTATCTCGTGTGCCGTGACGAACACTCTCTTGATGTCATCCGGAAGGGCAATATTGTGCAGGTTTCCGGTGACTGCAACCTCATGCATGAGGTCCTCAGAATACAGGTTCCTGTCCTTGAGCATCTGCTCAAATATGGGATTCACCTCCATGAGCTCCTGGCCGTTCAGGACGTGCCTGACAAAGGCAATTGCGAACAGCGGTTCAATGGATGAGGAGCAGTTTGCAATTATGGAGATTGTGCCGGTTGGCGCAATGGTTGTTGTGGTGGAGTTCCTCATGGTGATTCCCTCCTTCTCGTGTGTGGACCCGTACCAGCCCGGGAAAACTCCGCGTTCCTCGGCCAGGTCGTGGGATTCAGCATGTGATTCCTTCTCAAGGAAGCTCATGACTCTTTCACCCATCTCCAGGCCATCGCCGCTGTTGTATGGTATGCCCAGCAAAGCAAGCAGGTCTGCGAATCCCATGTATCCCAGTCCTATCTTCCTGGTTGTTCTGGCCATCTTCTCTATTTTTTCAACAGGGAACTTATTGGCGTCTATGACATCATCAAGGAATTTTGTTGAAATCCTTATGACCTCCTTCAGGTGATCCCAGTCCACAGAACCGTCCTTCACGAACTTTCCAAGATTTATGGAACCAAGGTTGCACGGTTCATATGGCATAAGCGGCTGTTCCCCGCATGGGTTGGTTGCCTCTATGTCAGCTATGTGCCTGACGGGGTTCTTCCTGTTGATCTCATCCAGGAATATCAGCCCTGGATCTGCCGTCTGCCATGCCTTGTTTATTATGGTGTCCCACATGCTCCTGGCCTTGATGCGGCTCACTATTTTTCCGCTCCTGGGGCTCCTCAGGTCCACATACTCATCAGCGTCAAGTTTCTCAAAGAACTCATCGGTCATCCCCACGGAGATGTTGAAATTGCTCAGTATGGTGTTTTCGGAGTCCTTGCTCATTATGAACTCCATTATATCGGGGTGGTCATATCTGAGTATGCCCATGTTCGCGCCTCTTCTCTTGCCTCCCTGCTTTATCACATCCGTGGTTATGTCGAATATTTTCATGAACGACACAGGGCCGGATGCAACCCCCTTGGTTGATCCAACAAGATCGTCCTTCTCCCTGAGCCGTGAGAATGAGAATCCTGTGCCTCCGCCAGATTTGTGAATCATCGCCTGGTACTTCAGGGCATCAAAAATCTCCTCAATGCTGTCGCCAACAGGGAGAACGAAGCAGGCTGAAAGCTGTCCAAGCCTTGCCCCAGCATTCATGAGGGTTGGGGAATTTGGAACGAATTCCAGCCTTGTCATGACGTTGTAGTACTGATCAATTATCTCCGGGGTGGAAGTGGGCTTTGTCTGAACAAATTCCATGAATTCCTGGAATGTGCCGGAAACCTGCCCCTCCTGGCTGAGGTGGCCAAATGCCCTCTCAAGCACCTCCATCTGCGTGGTTGCCAGGCTGCCTATGACCTTGCCGTTCTTGGGGAGCTTTCCCGTCTTCTGGAACGTCTTGTAATCATAAAGGAGATTCACAATCCCAACATGGTTTGCCACACGCCTGAACATCTGACTTGGGGTCTCAACGATCTTCCCGTCCTCATCCTTGAGCAGATACCTTGCCTCAAGGGTCTTGACAGCGTTTATTGAGAGCTTCAGGTCATCCTTTACCCCAATTCTCTCCTTCTCTTCCCTTATGGTCCTTCTCTTTTCCCTGTAAAGAATGTAGGCCTTTGCAACATCATTATAGCGGTTGCCCTTCTTGGAGGAAGCCATGAGGACCTGCTCCACCTTGTCCTGGATCTGCTCGACTGTGGGCCTCAGCGTCTCCTTCTCGACTTCCCTGACAACTTTATCAGCAACCTCGTCAGCTTCCTTCATGGAACCTGCTTTCACTGAGAGCATGGCCTTATAGATCGCCCTTGAAATCTTTGAAACGTCAAAGTCGACCTCTGTACCGTCCCTTTTGACTATTCTTTTTATTTTATACTCATGCTCTGAAATCATTTCTTCAACTCCTATCGCGGGTAACGTTATCATTCCGTTGCAGTACCTAAAGTCTTTGTTTATCTTTCCTTCATCAGGTTGGAAAACAATCAGGTACATAACCTGATAACCAAGCTTATACCAGGTTGGATCATATTAAGCTTTTCGTCCACAAACTGGTGTATTGCTAATCTATTGACACAGTAAGCACCTGGCGTTAAATGTCAATGAAAACGGCCATGAGGGAGGATTCTGCGCTTATGTTCAGCCAATGAACCCTGTGCATTCTTAACCACCATACAACTGCCGAACATAAGGGGAGTTCAAACATTAATATTGGAGTTAGCGATGGGAAGCCATGAGCCTTGTTGAGTGCGTCCCAAACTTCAGCGAAGGGCGTGACAGGAAGATTGTTGATGAAATAGTGGCGGCAATTGCCACCGTACCAACTGTAAGAATACTGGATTCCGAGATGGATGAGAACCACAACAGGTCGGTGGTAACATTCCTCAGCGACGGATCAAGGGCGGTTGAGGCGGCGTTCCAGGGCATCAAGAGAGCCACTGGCCTCATAGACCTGAACCATCATTCAGGCGAACACCCCAGATTTGGCGCTTCTGATGTTATACCCTTTATCCCTGTCTCAGGGGTCACCATGAAGGAATGTATTGAAATGGCAAGGGAGCTCGGGAAAAGGGTGGGCGAAGAACTCAATATCCCCGTTTATCTCTATGGGGAGGCAGCCGCTGTTGAATCCAGGCGGGGCCTTGAGAACATAAGGAGCAAGAGTTTCCAGTATGAGCAGCTTAAGGAATCCATAGGGGAGGAAAAGTGGAAGCCGGATTTCGGCCCGGCAAAGGTGGGCAGTGCGGGAGCCAGTATAATCGGTGCCAGGGACTTCCTCATAGCATACAACGTTAACCTTAACACAACGGACATCGAGAAAGGAAAGAAAATAGCCAGTGCGCTCAGGGCCAGAGACGGCGGTTTCACGTTTGTGAAAGCGCTGGCATTCTTCCTTGACGATAAGAACATGGTGCAGATATCCATGAATCTTACAAATTTCAGGAAAACACCCATCTACAGGGCGTATGAGATGGTGAAGCTTGAGGCTTCAAGATATGGGATCACGGTGGCTGAATCCGAGATCATAGGGCTCACGCCGCTTGACGCCATAACAGGAACTGCCAGCTTCTATCTGCAGCTGAGCGGGTTCAGCAGGAACCAGATTCTGGAAACAAAGATGTGGGGTGAATAAATGGAGACAATGGATAGTTTTATGGAAAGGCTCGCAAGCCCAAGTCCGGCACCCGGAGGCGGGGCAGCCAGCGCAGCGGTATCTGTGGTGGCGGCATCCCTGGTCAGCATGGTGGCTGGCCTCACCATAGGCAAGAAAGGATATGAGGGTGCACAGGAGGCAATGAAGCAGGTTCTGGAGAAGAGCAGGAAGCTGACAGCCGATCTCAGGTCCCTTATGGAGGAGGATGAGGCAGCTTTTAACAGGCTTTTTGCAACATGGAAGATGCCAAAATCATCAGACGAGGAAAAGAAGAGGAGAAGGGAGGCCATGGACATTGCCACCAGGGGTGCAATCCAGGTCCCCTGGAGGATCGCAGGCGCTGCTGGCCAGGTACTCAGGTTCGCCGCCATCATTGCCGCTCAGGGAAACTCCAGTGCAATTACCGATGCTGGCTCAGCCCTGGAATTCTCCCTTGCATCAATCAGGGCAGCACTGCAGAATGTTGAGATTAACCTGAAGTCACTGAGTGATCATGGATATGCTGAAAGTGAAAGGATGAAGGTGAAAGTCTTCACGGAAGATGCCCTGGAGATATACAAAAACGCCATGAAGGATGTCAGAAGGAGGATGCAGGCGTGAAAGGAGGACTGCCAGAAATCCAGGAAATAAGGGAAGCTGCACAGTACCTGAAGGGAAAGGTGAACCGCACTGAGCTCCATCATTCCACTACATTCAGCCAGATCGTGGGCGGGGATATCTATTTTAAGATGGAGAATCACCAGAAAACAGGGTCTTTCAAGGCCCGTGGTGCCCTTAACCGTGTCTCGAAACTCACCAAGGAAGAGAAGTCGCATGGAATAATCACCGCAAGCTCAGGAAACCATGCCCAGGGTGTTGCCTACGCAGCAATGGTCAACGGCATCAATGCGAAGATAGTAATGCCGGAGCACACAGTCCCTGCCAAGATAAATGCTGTGCAGGGGTACGGAGCCGATGTTGTACTCATGGGGAGGGACTACTCGGAAGCCCGTGATGCTGCAGAAACAATACGGCAATCTGAGGGCCGCGCCTTCATAGAGGCATTCAACGACCCGTACATCATAGCGGGGCAGGGATCCATAGGCCTGGAAATACTGGAGGACCTGCCCGACGTGTCCACCATTGTTGTTCCGGTTGGTGGAGGCGGACTCATATCCGGCATTTCAATAGCGGCAAAATCCATCAACCCTTCCATAAGGATCGTGGGAGTGGAAAGTGAACTCTCTGATTCAATGAAGGCGTCTGTTGAGCAGGGCAGGATTGTGGATCACACCAGCGGGGACAGCATTGCAGATGGGATTTCAGTCAAGTTCCCGGGGGAACTCACGCTTGCTGCAGTCAGGAAAAATGTTGATGAAATAGTCACGGTCAGCGATGAGAGCATTGCCCTTGCCATATACAAGCTGCTGGAGAGAAACAAGACGCTGGTGGAACCGTCAGGAGCGGCAGCGCTGGCAGCAATAATGGACAGGAAAGTTGACGTAAGCCACGGGAAAACCGTGGTAATACTTTCGGGCGGAAACATGAACTTCCTTCTCCTCTCCAAGATCATATTCAAGTCCATGGAGATTGAATCAAAACTGGTCAGGATAGAGTTCAAGATCCCAGACAGGCCGGGTACGCTCTACAGGATATCACAGGCCATATCCGAAACTGGAGGGAACATATTCCATGCCGAGGTGGACAATCTGGCCAAGGATACGCCGGTGGG
>JAKAQT010000085.1 GCA_021819605.1 Thermoplasmata archaeon | reverse complement strand
GGGGAGGACAAGGGAGGATCACCGCGGTGTGGCAGATCAGATATATGCTGCATACGCAAACGGGAAGGATCTGAGATCCCTGAGCGCCATAGTTGGAGAGGAGGCGCTGGGCCCCAATGACAGGAAATACCTGAAATTTGCCGATGAGTTCGAAAAGAGATATGTGAACCAGGGATTCTACGACGACAGATCCATTGAGGATACACTGGGCATTGGCTGGGACCTGCTTTCTGAGCTTCCGGAATCCGACATGAAAAGGGTAAAGAAAGACTTCATAGACAGATACGGGAAGTGGAATAAGGAGGACTGATGTCGCAGCTTGATATTAAGCCAACCAGGATAGAGCTTATTCGGACAAACAGGAGGATAAAGCTTGCGAAGCGCGGCCTTGATCTCCTGAAAATGAAGCGTTCCTCACTGGTCATGGAGTTCTTCTCCATCAGCAGGTCAGTGAAGGGCCTCAGGGAAAACCTCAGGGGAGACATAGGGGAGGCCATCGAGACTGTCAGGATGGCAGAGATAATCTCCGGGACAATGGAACTGGAGAGAATTGCATACATGTCAGCTGATTCAACAGTGGCAGTAAACATGAAGAATGTCATGGGAGTCAGGATACCAGAGCTGAGCCGAAGCTACAACCAGACAATACTGTCGAACCAGTACAGGGCAATATCCGTGCCGACACCAATAAATGATGCCATAAAGACATTCGAGAGAATATACGTGCAGCTGGTGGAGATAGCCGAGAAGGAAAACTCCATGAGAAAACTTCTGCATGAGATAGATAAGACCAAGAGAAGATCCAACGCCATTGAGAACATACTCATTCCCCGATTGACGTCCAGCGCCAAGTTCATAAGGATGAGGCTGGACGAGATTGAAAGGGACATGTTCACCACACTGAAGATGATAAAGAGGAAGATGGGAAGAAGGGAGGAATCGGCCTAAATGAAATACTGGGAGCAGCCGCTGATGAAATACAAACAGCACATTGTGACGCCTGATGAGGTAAGGAACAACCGGAACCTGAGGCTGTTCAGGAGGATCAGGATACTTTTTGCAGTGGTTAACCCGGTAATTTCAGTGGTGGTTCTTTCAATGATTGCACTGGGGGTTATATGATGGACGATCTTGAAACACTTAAGGTCATAAAGGAAAAGGAGGATTCCATAAATTCAAGGATTCAGGAGATCAAGGAACAGAAGGAAAAGGAAATCAGCAGCCTTGAAGCTGGCTTTGATACCATCCTGAAGGCGAAGGAGGAGGAGCTGGAGATACAGAAGCAGAAAAGCGTGGACGAGGCCCTCCGTTCAGCAAAAGCAAAGGCTGAAAGCCTCATCCGGGATGCAATGGACAGATCCTCAAGACTGACCCTCACAATAAAGGATGAAGATATAGAGAATTACGTGCACGAAGCAATAATGGAATACCTGGGGGCTTAATATGGGAATCAGGCCGGAGAAGATGATCAGGATAAGGATCATCGGATCAAACATGCGCAAGGATTCCATTATCACTGCGCTTCACGATGCCGGCGTAATACAGCTGGAACAGGTGGCGCCTGATGTGTCAAAGCTCCTGGGGCAGGCAAGACCCGGAGAGAATTACAGAACAGTAAACACACTGCTCCAGAGGTTCAGGGGTTACGAGAACATCCTTCCACCGTCAGAAGTAAGGACAAGAAAAACTTTCACTTCCATTTCCGAGCTTGTGAAGGAGGCCTCCAGCATAGATCTGGAGGATCACCTTAGAACACTGAAAGACCAGGAAACCGATCTCCTGGCAAGAATTAAGGAGATTGACAACAGGATCTCTGTGGTGCAGGACCTTCAGGGAATCAGGTACGATCTTTCAATATTCAATGGCTCCTCAATCATATCGTACATACTGAAGGACTGGGATGCCGAGGATCCGGTCACGGCAATAAAGGGAACAATTCAGGATGCATCAATAATGCAGATAAACCGGAAGGTATACATCGTGTCAATTCCGGCGGCAAGGGATTCTGACCTTGCAAGGATTGCCAACGACATGGGATTCAGAATAATACATATCCCGGAGATGGCAGGGACACCTGAAGCCTATCTCAGCTACCTCACCCAGATGAGGAAGGAAGATCAGGAATCCCTGAACAGGATACACGCTGAACTGGCCCACATCTCAGCCGACTACTATGAGGAAATTGCCCAGATAAGGGAACAGCTGGAGATCGAGAACAAGAAGCTTGAAGTTTCCGAGAAGCTGGCTTCCACCCAGGATACCTTCGTGATGGAGGGCTGGGTTCCAAAGAGATATCTCCGGTCAACAGTGGAACTGGTGACAAGGGCAGCTGAGGGCAGCGTGATCATCAATGAGGTAGAAACTAAAGATGTGCCGCCAACACTGCTTGAAAATCCAAAGAAATTCAGGATATTCGAGTTTTTCGTGAGATTCTACAGCCTTCCGCAGGAGTTCGAATTTGATCCCACAATGATTTTCGGCATCATATTCCCAGTATTCTTCGGCATAATGGTGGGAGACTGGGGATACGGCCTTGCCATACTTGCCCTTGCAATATGGATGGTGAGGAAGCTTTCCAGGCCTGGTAGCAGGACGATTATGCCAAAGTCGCTCACCCGGTTCGCCATGACAATATTCGGCCGCAATCCGCTCCTGATACTTGGGAAAACACTTATTCCCGCTTCAATTGTAGCCATTGCTGTTGGGCTTCTCTTCAACAATTTCTTCGGGTTTCCCCTGCTTCCTGTGACGGTTTTCGAGACCAGCACAGGATTTTCAGGAGCACATATTGGGGCGTTCCCTCCAACTCCCACTGTCATATTCCACGTCTCCTTCATGATACCAAAACTCCTGCTCTTCACAGGATACATCGGTCTGGCAATGGTCTCATTCGGCCTCATTCTGGGGCTTGTAAATGAGGCATCTCTTGGACACAGGAAGGGAGTTGCAGGAAAGATTGGGTGGCTCATGATGGCGTGGGGTATTGCAATATTCGGGCTGGATCTCATACACCAGCACAGCGGCCTTTCTTTCAACATTCATACGGATCCAAGTGCAGTCCTCTCAATCCTGGTCTTTCTGGCAGGAATAATTGTGGTTGGAGTATCAGAGGGTACACGGGGAGCTGTTGAAATCCCATCCATAATCAGCCACATCCTTTCATACACCAGGATACTGGGGATACTCCTCGCTTCGGTGATTCTGGCGCAGGTCATTGACCTCATATTCATGAAGGGTGTTATGAAATCTCCTGCACTTGCCGTGGTGGGCATAATCATACTGATTCTGGGACAGCTCTTCAACCTGGTCATTGCCATATTCGAGCCCGGCATACAGGGTGCAAGGCTGATCTATGTGGAATTCTTCTCAAAATTCTATTATGGAAACGGAAAGATTTTCCGGCCATTCAGGACGCAGAGAAAGTATACAAATCCGTCATACATCCTGGATCCGGAAAAGAAGTGATCAGGCTTTCTTTTCCCTTCCCACCATTACATATTTCCTGAAGCTGAAACCAGCCCAGGCTATTTCAATTACTCCGAAGGGCCACACACCTGCAAGGAACCCGTATGCCGAGGAAAATAAGCACATCACGCCAAACATGAGGGTGAAGATCCTGTTCCTGTTCTCGTATATGTAGAAGATCATCATTATGACCAGAACAACCGCACCATAGATATTCACAGGAGACAAAACCTGCATTGCAGGGGAGTTCATGGGCATAATAATTTGTTTGCATTGCCGTACAGTTCTCATGAGTTGTGTTCCCGGCAACACTTAACGTTGCCTGAACTGATCCGCTCATGGAGTAATCTCAGGATATCATGGTGCTGGATTGTCGGGAAAAGCCGCAATGAAGTCAGAGATTATATCTGCAGTTGCATCAGATTATGAAATCGCTCTCAGCAGGTATGCGTATGAAATTGATGAGCTGGAAAGTATTCCTCATAAGGCTGTTGCTTACTCTGCCACGTGGTTTTGTGGCAATCTTCCATCCTGTCTCCATCCTGAGGGCCCGTATTTCCTCCCGGAGCACATCCCTGAAGGCATCCATTTCTTCCGGGTTCCGGAAGGATAATGAGGCAACAAAGTTGTAACCTCTCCTGCCACGCCTGCCTGTACGCTTTCTCAGGGCAACTGAGTATGCGGTTGTTATATCGCTGTCAACAGCGCTGAGATCCATAATATTACGAACGAACCTTGGATGGTAGAAGTCACTGATCCGCCTGTCACGCCGGGCATTGGTCAGCACAGTGTGGCTGCTGAATACGTCCGGAGGGGCACTTTCCTCAAACATGGCACCATACAGGCGGAAAAAGAATGCATGAAGCCTTTCCAGACCTCCCTGTGAGGTGCTGTATATGAAAAACCTTCTTGACGTATGGGAGGATATTGCGAGAAAGCGGTTTTCCTGCCCGTCAGGGGGAAGAAGCAGGTAGGATTTCTCTCCATAAAGAAGACTGTCTGTGCGTATATCTTCCTGTGTGAATATGATCTCCTCCCATTTCCCGCTTTCCATAAGGAAGGGTTAACAGAAGCAGTATGATTATTTTTATGGTTCTGGATCGGCATTTTTCAAAAACGCCGGCATGATCTATCCTGTTCAGACAAATATAATACTGACATGCAAATAAGTCCCCATGGTTAGGGAACAGACTCCACAGGATTATCTTGACATGCGATCCCTCTCGGGTGTTAATGTTTCAGGGGACGGCAGGCTGATATCTGTCATGTCATCTGCCACGTACCACGAGAAGAAGAAACCGACGGCAGCCGACATTGTTGTATTTGACACTGAAATGGGCAGTGAGGTCAAAAGATTCGGGGGAGACGGGTCAAGAAACCATGATTCAAGATTCAGCCCGGATGGGAAGAGGATCGCATATCTGGGCAAAACCGGAGAAAAGAATGAGCTGGTCATATCCGACCTTGACACAGGACAGACGGAAAGGCTGGTTCTTGAGGGAAGTCCCCAGGATTTACAGTGGGCAGATTCCTCCTCCCTGTACATACTCATGACGGAGCCGGAACCTGCGGAGATGCGGGAAAGGAAAGAGAACGGCGATGACGGCTTCTACTTCGAGGAGGAGGATCGTTTCACCTCAATCTTCCTCTACATGCCAGGATACGGAATCCGGCAGATCACCAGTGGAATACAGATATGGGAATTCACCGTGGGCAGCGAACTTGTTGCCATGGTGACGTCAGCGAAGCCCCAGGAGTATTCGTGGTACCACACCTCCATTTCAGTGATGCGCAGGGATGACTGGCAGGTAAGGAATCTGTACACACCCGAATGGAGGGCTGTTGCAAGGCCACGTATTTCCCATGACGGGAAGAGGATCGCCTTCCTGGAGTCCCTCTGGAGCGACCGCGGCGTCACCGCTGGGGATGTTCTCATCTGCGACACAGATGGATCGGCCCCCGTGAATATCACCGATGGAATTGAGAGGAGTTTCTGCGACATGTTCTGGAAAAAGGACGGAAGCCTGCACACACTGTGGACGCAGGAATGCAACTACGGCATATCCGTTTACAGCAGATCCAGCTTCAGTGATGTACTTGTGGAGGAAGGCACGGTATCGCCTGTCTTCGCACCTGAATTCCAGCCTCTGGGGAAGGGTTACGCAATGGTGATTCAGGATGCCAGATCGCCACAGGAACTTTACCGGATCACGGATGGAAAAATAAGGAGGGTATCATCCGAGAACCAGAAGCTGCGTGAATGCGTGGCATATCCCAGCGAGGTGATCCGGTGGGAATCTTCAGACGGCACAGGCATTTACGGCATATTCAGGTCAGCAGGAAAGGACAGGCCGGTTGTGGTTTATGTCCATGGCGGACCCACATCATATTCACCGGTTGCCTTCATTGACAGAAGCACCTACCTGATTTCCAGAGGCTTCTCTGTGTTTCTGCCAAACTACAGGGGGAGCATAGGGAAGGGAAGGAAATATGCAGAGGCCAACCGCGGGGACATGGGCGGCATGGATCTTCAGGACATCCTTGCAGGCATGGACTTCCTGGTGAAAAGCGGCCGCACATCCACCGACAGGTGGTTCATAACAGGAGGGTCATATGGGGGTTTCATGACATCCTGGGCCATAACACAGACAGACCGTTTCACGGCAGCAGTGGGGCTCTTCGGCATATCAGACTGGCTCAGCTTCCATGGAACAACAAACATACCGGACTGGGACAGCATACATTACAATGCTTCCCCATACAGCGGCGACACATTCAGGAAGTTTTCAGCCATGTATCATCTGGACAGGGTGAAGACACCGGTTCTACTGATGCATGGAGTCGATGATCCCTGTGTACCTGTAGGGCAGTACCTGCAGTTCTACAGGGGACTGAAGGATCTTGGGAAGGAGGCCAGGCTTCTCCTCTTTCCCCGCGAGGGGCATGGATTTACCGAAAAGAAACACATAGTCATGAATCTGGAGGAGACGGTCAAGTGGTTCAGTAAATATTCACCCCAGGGTTTCGCTGACGAACCCTGAGAATACTTCCATGGATTTTTTGAACTCATCAGGTGCCCCTGTGAAGCATAACCTGAATGAGTTGGGCTGGCCAAAATAGTCGCCGGGATCAAGGAACAGGCCGTATTTTTCAAGTGCCGTGGTGCACAGGTCCACGGAATCAATGTTTCCAGAATATCTTATGAGTGCAAAGGGTGCGTGCCCTGGAGGAATCCATGAGAGTGCGGGGCTGCTCTGAACAACTGCAGACAGCACTCTAAGATTCGGTTCAACAACTGATCGGGCCCTTTCCTGGAATCTCTTCCTGTTGAGGAGGCACTGG
>JAKAQT010000003.1 GCA_021819605.1 Thermoplasmata archaeon | reverse complement strand
GTACTTGTGTTATTGTTGCAATGACCTACTCAAGAGTTATAGAAAGTGCTGTTGATGCTGAAAGGGTAGGCCTGGCCCTTGGCCTCAACAATTTTCTGCAGAAGGTTATTGCTTTTGGGTCTCCTGCCCTCTTCATACTGATTGGCGTGACCTACGGATACGGAATATCATGGGTTTTCTTTGGAGCCGCCGGTCTCGCCTGCCTGCTTGCATATCCGCTGGAGCGTCTGCATGCTCCGGAATCAGCACCCAACCAGGAATAACGAGAAGAACTGTTATGACAGCACTTGACAGGTCCTGTTACTGCAGGCGTATGGTTTTCCTAAGCTATATCAAAAAATTTTGAAAATTCTGTTATGTCAGGTCAGTCGTGCTTCCCGTTTTCTCTTTTAATGGTTATTGGGATGACATTGTTATCGAATTCCATTATTGCTATGTCCACAGGGTCCATGATGTGGGGTGGGATATCAATAATAACCGGGGCACCCATGGAAATCTGAAGCGCCCGTGCACCTATAATCCTAGCTTTTTCAAATTTGGTGAACGACATAAGAACCAATAGAATCGTTAGGTAATGAAACAGATTATATTAAACTTGCATGCCACCGGAATATTCACAGCCATGAAATATACCGGACCAGAACTACAGTATCCGCCGGCTTGATTTCCACATGAGCAGAATCAGCGGACAGTGGCTCCTGATGATACCTCCTCGTAAGATGAGAAAAGCGCACCGGAAGCATTCAGCGGCAGTATTTCGTTATCAAGCACGGCCACAGCCCTCCTTGTCCCGTCCACCTCTTCGATATGCAGCTTCGCCTCCTTTAGTTTATCAATATCAATCTTTCCGGAAGTGTTGTATTCGTAGTCCCCAATCTTAACGGGTGTTCCTGGCTTTACTGCGGTGTCCCCAGGGGAAAGGAGTGATACCGTTTTACCGTCATCCGCGGCAAGAAGCATACCCTGGGATTCCTCTCCCCTGATCTTTGACCATTTGAGGTTGTCCACAATAATGATCTTTCTGCCCAGGAGCTGATCCGGTGAATAATGCTGCCGGAGCCCGGCCACAACCTGCGCACTCCTGTATCCCATGTTAACCCGTATTATGTAGAGCCTGTCTGCTGATGGGTGATTCTTCACATCAACTATCTCGCCTATTTTCAGGTCCAGGAAGTTAGGGTTGCCCTTGATTATATCCAGCTTCCTGAAAGGGGGATCGGATTTGACTGGAGTGAATTCCGAACCGGCCAGTTCTGTCAGGTCCCAGTTGATCCCGTTTTCCCTGAATTTTTTTGATCCCATGGTGGTCAGCATGCCGACGGAGGATGACGGGATAAAGGGGTATGCCATGGCAGAGAGTGCCTGAATGAGGTACAGCGAAATATGGAGCTTATGTGAACACCGCTTGGGATCGGTCTTCTTCAGGGTCCACGGAGCGGAATCGTTGAAGTAGGAATTGCTCTGGCGCACCAGTTCCAGCCAGCTCGAAAGCGCCTTCTTGATTTCCACTGCTTCCACATGATGTGAGAAGTTCGCAGCGGCGTCTGCTGCCTGGGAAAGTATTGTTCTATCTGTCTCGTCCATGATTTCCACGTTGAACTCTGGCACTATCTGGCTGTTAACAACGAATGAGGTTATCCTGTGCACCAGATTTCCGTACTTGTCTATGAGTTCGGTATTGACCCTGTTCTGAAGGTCCTCCAGGCTGAAGTCTGAATCACCCCCCTCGGGAAGGTTGAAAGCTAGGTAGAATCTCACGTAGTCCCTGTCAACAAGCTTGAGGATCTCATTGACCGTGTAACCTATCCCCCTGCTCTTCGAAAACTTCAGTCCCTTGAAATTCATGTATTCGTTGGCTGTTACCAGGTAGGGCAGGTTGTATTTCCCCATTGCCATGAGCATGGCTGGCCATATAATTGTGTGGAACGGTATATTGTCCTTGCCCATGAAATAATAGTTCTTCACCTCAGGGTTGAAATAGAAATCTTTCCAGTAATCATCCTGGCCTGTTTCCCTTGAATATATGCGGGCACCTGAAACATATCCTATGAGGGCTTCAAACCACACGTATATCCTCTTATCCTCGTATCCTTCAACCGGAACGCGTACGCCCCATCCTATGTCGCGTGTTATGGGCCTTTCCTTCAGGCCGGATTTGATGAAGTTCCTTGTGAATGCCATCACGTTTGGCTTCCAGAATGTCTTTGTGTCAAGCCATTCAAGGAGCTGATCCTGAAACTCTTCAAGCTGGAAGAACAGATGCTTGGTTTCCCTGAACTCCGGGGGAGTTCCGTGCAGAATGCATCTCGGTTCAATCAGCTCCTGGGGATCCAGTGTGCGACCGCAATTATCGCATTGATCTCCCCGTGCCTGGGTATAACCGCAGTAAGGGCATGTTCCTTCAATATACCTGTCCGGCATGAATCTGCCGTCCGTGGGGCAGAAGGGGGATACCATCATTCTTTCCTTGAGAAGGCCGTTCCGGTAGAAATGCATGAAAAATTCCTTCACCGTCTCCGAATGTTCTGGATAGGTGGTCCTGCTGAATATATCAAAGTTTATGTCAAGATTCCTGAAGGTTTCCAGGTGCTCTTCATGAAATCTGGAGGAAATCACATATGGATCCACTTTCTCCTTTTCGGCGGTTATTGTAATTGGGGTCCCGTGCTCATCACTTCCGGAAACAAAAAGTACGTTGTTGCCCCTCATCCTCTGGTACCTGACAAAAATGTCAGCGTTAAGGTATGCCCCTGCAATATGTCCGGGATGCAGTGGTCCGTTTGCATAGGGAAGGGCACAGTTGACAAGTATTTTCAAAGCTGAAATACACCTCTCAGCCTGATTATGACTTTATATAATATTTTGATTGAAGACCATGGTTCCACGAAGAGTACCACACCTAAGGAAATCAGGAGACGGCCCTCTTTAACCTCTCCATTACCCAGTCCCTGTCCAGATTCGAGAGGAAATACCCCAGCCTTGGGCCGCGGGTCTTTCCTATGAGTACCCTGTAGAAAATGCTGAATCCTTCCTTGGGGTCTGTATTTCCTGATCTGAGTATTTCATGTATCCTGTTGTGAATGGACTCTGCATCCCACTTCATACTCTGGCCTGTTTGCAGGAACTCCTTCAGTACAGCCTTCTCTGATTCGCCGAGTTCAACCGGTGCATCTGGGGGGAGAAGTGTGAATTTCATCTGTTCCGGACCGTAAGTGTCCAGCCACGAGCGGGCTACGTCCATCTCAGCCCTTAGATCACCGGAAATACTGTTGTGTGTATATCCACCCCTCTTCAGCGCGGACAGGAGGCCATTGTCGTCATGGTATATCTGTAAGAGCGTGATCAGGTGCCTGAAGCTCACCACATCGCCTGGCCTTTCCTCCCTTACCCTGCTCAGCTCGTATATCCTCTTTGCATCATCGTCATCGGAGGCCTCAAGGCCGAAATATATGTCCCTGTAACGTTCGTACTCGTCTATGAGGTTGAGGAGGCCAAGCCCTGGATCAAAGTCTATGTGCCTTCCGGGCTGAGATCTCGCTATGAGAAATCGAAGAATCTGCGGCGGTGCAACCCGTATCATCTCAGATGCGGGAATGGCTATTCCCGTGGAAGAATGCATGGCACCCTTTCCCTTTAGCAGTATTCTTTCGTAAATCATGGGTTTTGGTGCACTTATGCCGAAAATTTTCTCGGCTATGGCCTTGCCTGTGTCATACGATCCGCCGGGAGCGCCGTGGTCCTTTCCAAACGGCTCCACCGTGACACCAAGTATTTTCCATTTTGCGGGCCACTCTATTCTCCAGGGAAGCTTGCCCTGGTCCTTTCGCACATCGGATCGCCCAGTATGCCCGCACTTGCAGCTGTATTCCACATATGGAAAGCTGTATGATGTGACGGATGTTGTACTGATCCTTCCACAGCTTTCACAAATGGGGTTGTATGGTGACCAGTTTTCCTCGATGTCCCTTCCGGATATTTCCTCCAGAATCGATCGGATTTGCTGTGAATTCTTCATTACCACGTCAATGGCTTCAGCAAACTTCCCTTCCCGGTACAGGTTGGAGGTCCTTATCACCTCAACCTTTACGTTGATTGTGTCAAGTGTATCCAGGAATGGGCGGAGAAAATATTCAGAATATGTCCCTTCACCCTGAGGCGCAGGTATTTTGTAAAGGGGCCGTCCCACATAACTTGAATATGACTTGTCAAGGAAAGGATAGACCTTCCTCAGGGGGTCCATGTCATCACAGAGATAAATGAACCTGGTTTCAAGCCCACGGTCCCTGGATGCAACGTAAATGAAGTTCCCGGTGAGGATCTCCCTCATGTTTCCCACATGTATGGGCCCGGATGGAGATATCCCTGTTGAGACTGTCTGATGTCCAGCCAGGTCCTGGACAAATGCATCTGCCCAGTGCATATTCCTTACATTCCACCAACAAGGCTGGTTCTCAGTATGGATCGTATCTTCACGTCGGCAATGTCGTCACCGTTCAGCTTTGAAGCAAGGACGACAGCCAGCACAGGTGTACCACCTTCATTCTTGGTGTCCATGATGGCCCTCTTCATGGTTTCCCCTGTGCTCACCACATCGTCAATTATGACAACATTCTTTCCCTTAACGGATGCATAGTTGCTGCTGAAGAATCCTTCCTTCCTGTTTGGGTGGGGCCGATATACTATGAGTTCGCGGCCAAGGATGTAAGACACCATTGTAGCCAGGGGAATACCGTTGATTGTGATTCCCAGAATTGCATCTACTTCATAATCGCCATTTCCGGATTCCTCCTCTATGATGTCAGCTATAATGCTGGCAATTGCATTGATACGTTCTCCGGTAACACCTATGGATCTCCAGCCAATCCTAACATCCTGTATCTTTGATTCCTTGAAAAATTCCTTGCTGAGTAGCCACGTGACTGTTCCCACTGAAAGGTGAAGCTCTGTTGAGATTTCCTTATCTGACATTCCCTTGTTTTTCAGGTCAAGCGCTCTCTTGTATAGCTCTTCTATGCTCTTCATCTTAATCCCTTGAGATCCCCTTGCATGGTAAGGTAAAAGATTATATTATACATTATCGCAATTCCGGAATCCTGCCAACGCGATCGGCTATCTCATTCCTGATGAGGACTGCCATCTGTTCCAGTTCCTCGTCTTCAACCGTCTTTCGGCCCCAGTTCAGTTCCCTGCTGCAGAATCGCGGGATTATGTGGACATGGTAGTGGAATACTCTCTGGTTCGCACAGGCGCCATTGTTCTGCCCTATGTTCACCGCGTCAGCTCCTACAGCCCGCACAACTGCCGGCGATATCATTCTGGTAACCCTGTGAACCTCCAGATACACCGGTTCATCTATATCCATTATGTTCGCATAATGATCCCTGGGGACAACCAGCACATGCCCGGGTTCAACCGGAGCAATGTCCATAAATGCCATAACTTGGTCGTTTTCATAAACTATGGATGCCTTCCTGTCCCTTATGACATCACGGCAGAAGACGCAATTCTCACTGTACATCCAGAGCACAATAAAACGACAGGATTAATAGAATTGTCGCACCCGTAAGGATGCTCAGGCTAAAATACAAAACTGCAATTCGGAATTATGCCAAGCGGAACAATAAAAATGAACCAGCCGCCACCACAGCCCATAATAGGGCCTCCACCAAAGTCGACGAAATACAAGGGAGTGAAGCACACCATAATGGTGATGAGCGGGAAAGGAGGAGTGGGCAAATCCACAATATCAGTGAACCTGGCTGTTTCCCTGGCCAAGAATTACAAGGTTGGGCTCATTGATGCAGATATAAACGGGCCCGATGATCCAAAAATGCTTGGGGTCTCAGACGAAAAGGTTGATGTTAACGAGGAGGGCAAGATCCTTCCCGTTAAGACAAAATACAACGTCGATGTCATATCCATGGGATTTCTTCTCCCCACAGAGGATACTGCAGTCATATGGAGAGGGGCACTGAGGCACAAGGCACTTCAGCAGTTCCTTGAGGATGTTGCCTGGGGCGAAAGGGATTTTGTCATAATGGATATGCCTCCGGGAACGGGCGACGAGGCACTGAGTGTTGCTCAGATAGTCCCTGATGTTGAAGGTGTCGTTGTGGTTGTGACTCCACAGGATGTGGCCCTTCTCGATGCAAAGAAGGCCATCAACTTCGCCTCACAGATGAAACTGAAGGTCCTCGGGCTAGTGGAGAACATGAGCGGTTTTGTCTGCCCGCACTGCGGTGAAACAGTAGATATCTTCAAGAGAGGAGGAGGAGAGGAGGCTGCCAAAAAATATAACGTACCATTCCTGGGCAGGATTCCCCTGTACACTGAAATAGTTGAGAGTTCCGACAACGGAGTGCCTTCCGTGAGCCAGAGCAACGCCATAGCAGAAGCTTTCAGTAAGATAACAGAGAACCTCCTTAATGTGATGGAAAAACGGGCCACTGTCCGGTAAATATTTTCCATAATTCTTTCAATATTCAGGAAGGCTCTCAAATCCTCATTTTTTGCCAGTGCTATGGAATCAGCATATTAACTTGAAATTCAAAAAAAATTAAAAATACGCACAAGGGTATTATACCAGATTTCCGGACCTTAGCATGGATTGTGCATTCGGTCGATTAGTAACTGTAGACTGAATGCCTCGCCGAAGCTCGGCACTTACATCCCAGTTCTATCAATCTCCTCTTCTAGGAGAGACCTAATAACGATGTCTATTTTCAGGGGCGACTTCAAGCTTAGATGCTTTCAGCTTTTATTCGCGTATGACGTGGCTACCCGGCAAATGCCTTGACAGACAACCGGCAAACCAGAGGTCACGAACCCCCGTTCCTCTCGTACTAAAGGCTCCTTCCCTTCAGACATCGAACACTCCCACGGAGAAGCAACCCTACTGTCTCGCGACGTAGTGAACCCATCTCAGGATCCCTTTTAATGGGCGAACAGCCCCACCCTTGGCACCTTGTTCAGCACCAGGATAGGAACAGACGACATCGAAGTAGCAAACCCTCGGGTCGATATGAACTCTTGCCGAGGACAACTCAGTTATCCCTGGGGTAACTTCTCTCTTATCACCCGCCCCCACTAAAGGGGGACAGGGTGGTTCGTTAGGCCCTGCTTTCGCATCTGCGTTCCTTATTGTCCGGAACTCAGTCAAGCTAGCTTTTGCCCTTACACTCTACGGAGGATTACTGACCCTCCTGAGCTAACCTTTGGGGGCCCCTGTTAAATTCTCGGGGGCGTGGCGCCCCACCCAAACTGCCCACCAATAGTTGTCCCTCTTGCGAGGTTAGTAATTCAGTACTCAAAGGGAAGTGTTTCATCGTCGCCTCCACCTGAGCCAGAACCCAGGCATCGACAGCTCCTTCCTACTCTACGCATTAAGCACCGTATTACAGCTACAGGCTGCAGTAAAGCTCCACGGGGACTTCGCTTTCACGTGGGAGAGACTGGATTGTGCACCAGTGCATCAATTTCACGGGGCTGAACGCGGGGACAGTGGGACTCACGTTGAACCTTCATGCAAGCCGCCAATTAAGCGGCTAGGTATTACGCTACCTTAAGAGGGTCATAGTTACCCCCGCCGTTTATCGGCCCTTCTTTCCCTTGTACGGGATTTTCAGGTACCGACACTGGGCAGGTTTCAACCGCTATACACATCCTTACGAACTAGCAGCGATCTGTGTTTTTGGTAAACAGTCGGGGTCCCCTTGCCACTGCGACCTATTCCCTCTCGGAATAGGCACTCCTTCTACCTAAGATACGGAGCTATTTGGCCGAGTTCCCTCGCGTCCATTATTCCCAAACGCCTTGGACTTCTCATCCAGGGGCACCTGTGTCGGTTCTTGGTACGAACTCGAACTTGACCCATACAATTCTTTCACAGACTCCAGAAATCTAAGAAATCCCCATAGGGGGACTCACAAGCTTTCTCCGGCTTCTCATCATTACGATTCTCCACCAGATTATACTTGCAAATACGTTGTCACCCGTACTTCCAATATCCCAAAGTCCAATTATATGGCAAAACGCTCGAGGTGCTGGAATATTAACCAGCTTCCCTTTCGGTGGTTTCCTGTTAGGGACCACCTTAGGATCGACTAACCCTCGGCTGACGAACATTGCCAAGGAACCCTTAGCCCTTTCGGCGGAATTGATTCTCACAATTCTATTCTGCTACTTTTACCAGGATCCACGATACCACACGGTCCACTCCTCCTCTCGAAGAAGCTTCCGTCCATGCGGCACGCCCCCCTACCAGATCACCTCTCGGTGCTCGGAGGTCTCGGTAACTGACTTTAGCCCCTTCCATCTTCGGGGCATGTAGCCTCGGTGAGTGAGCTGTTACGCACTCTTTAAAGGATGGCTGCTTCTAAGCCAACCTCCACACTGTCTTTGGCCACAAACCCCTTTAATTTGCACTTAGTCAGTTTTAGGGACCTTAACCCCCGTCTAGGATGTTCCCTTCACGGGTACAGAGCTTATCCCATGTACCCTAGCACCCGGTATCTACGATCTCGACAAGTTCGGAGTTTGATAAGCTGGCGCAGTCTTTCGACTGCTAACCTGCTAATCGGTCGCTCTACCTCGCCGAGCATCTCCACCGAAGTCTACCTGCGGGTAGTATCGGGGGGAACCCGCTATTGCCGGCCTAGATTGGCCTTTAACCCCTACACCCAAGTCATCCAAACGATTTGCACATCAGAACTGGTTCGGTCCTCCACCCAGTTTTCACTGGGCTTCAACCTGCTCAGGCGTAGATCGACCGGCTTCGGGTCTTCCACGAATGACTAACGCATAGATTACGCTATCCCTCCATTGCTGTGCGGATACTCGCTTTCGCTACGGCTTCTCTTTAAAAGATTAACCTCGCCATTCGTCGAAACTCCCTGGTCCGTTCTTCAACACGGACAACAAAACACTGGTCCATCGTTGTTAACGATATCATCCCTTTGGTGCCTTGTAAGTTTATCACTGCTTGGTTTCAGGCTCTTTGCACTACCCTTTCGGGTTGCTTTTCAGTTTTCCCTCACGGTACTTGTTCGCTATCGGACTTGGGCTGTATTTAAGGTTAGATGTTAGTGCCACCTATATTCTCGCGCGAAAAACGACGCACGATACTCTGGAACTCTCCTCTCATAACCTCTCAACTTACTCCAACAGGGCTATCACCTTCTCTGGCTCTGCTTTCGTTCAGATTAGGATTCATTGAGTAGGTATTGAAGGAGGTCCTAACTCCACATATACCCGATATTACTATGGGGCATTCGGTTTGCCTTATACCGGTTTCGATCGCCTTTACTAACGGTATCTCGATTGATTTCTTTTCCTCCAGGTACTAAGATGTTTCAATTCCCTGGGTACCCTCTCCTTACGGAGTGTCTTACGACGGGAAGTCCTATTCGGAAATCCTCGGATCTAGGGCTCCATGCGCCTCCCCGAGGCTTATCGCAGCTTGGCACGTCCTTCTTCGGCCCCCAAGCCAAACCATCCCCCAAGCAGTTTAGCAGTTGCACAATCCATATTACTGTAAACGGAAATCTGGTTTCATCGGCATTATTGCCTCTAACCCTTCCCTCTTAATTTCACTTAAGAGGTGCATTTGAAGTGCGTAGACTTGGAATAGTAAGCCCAGATATAAGCATTTTGGTGAGTGCCGTTGCCACTGCACCTGATGTATATATAGACGTGTGACCTCCTCCCCTATCTTTCGAAAGGGGCTTCCCACTTCAAAGGTTGCTGGCTGAATCTCCATGGGCTTGAATTCCCCTCGGCCCGAAGGTACTCTGTCCCTCATGCTAAGTCACCTGACTTTACGGATGCAGGCACGCATGAAGCTATATGCAATCCGACCACTTTCACTTCTGTCTGCCAGCGGACATGAATATCATATGTTTGTGATACAAATACGTTCGCTTTCATCCTTTCTCTTGTGAAAGGGGAATTCCTGCTCGCAAATGCTAAAATAAGGCCATAAATATGCATATTCTCATGTGAAGATCATTTTTGGTCTTTCTTTCTGATTTCAATTGCTTGAAAACCGCATTGTTAAAATTCTAATTTCTGGTCTCCATAATTAACAGGTGTGATGAAGACCAGTGAATCATATTAATTTTGCAAAGGACCTGAGAATTCTGGGTGTCGATGATGGCCCCTTTGTCAGAGGAGTGGACAAAGTGTGCCCCATAGTCGGTGTCCTCATGCGCCTTGATGGAAAGATTGAGAATATTGCTGCGGATTCCTTATTGATAGACGGAGGTGACGTCACAGGAAGAATTTCAGGTCTTATGGAGATGATGAAGATTCGGCCCTCTGTTGTAATGTCAGAGGGGATTACATTCGCAGGGTTCAATATCCTGGATCCGGAAGAATTTTACGGAAAGACTTGTGTGCCTTTTATTTCCGTAAGAAAGGGCGAACCCGATATAACAGCAATGATTATGGCAATTCGCAAGCATGAGCCTGATGCTTTCGTCAAGGAAAGTACTCTAAGAAAAATTAATCCGGATTCCATGAACATTAGAGGAATCGAGACCACAGTGAATTATGCAGGAATGACCCTTGAGGACGCAAGAAAACTACTTCTGAAGACTTCGGGAGACGGAATTTTACCGGAACCGGTAAGGTTAGCCCATCTTGTTGCTTCAACTATCTATGGGTATGCTCGGGCAATGGAGAAGCGTGATCCCGAACATTAACATAATTCACTGCCCGGAATGAAAACAGTTTTATCACTTGTGGCATAAGGAATAGATCGAAGTGTCCCTGAAAGATAAGGGTGCAGTGGAGGCACTGATTGAAGTCACCAGGTCCGACTGTCTCATAACAAATTACGTTAACACCGTTGGTGCAAAGGCCTCGGTTGAAAGACTCCGAATAGGTGAAGACCTTACCTTGCACCATATTACTGTAGACTCTGACGTGGACATGGTGGGATCAGACCTGAGGAAGCTTTCAACAAACGTCATACGTGTTGGGAAGAACGGATTCTGGGCTGAGTCTCGAAGCTGCTCGGCCTGCAGGTTTTTCGCCTCCTCTCAACTTGTGGTGATAAGCACCAAGGCACTAAAGGGAAATAAGATACTCTACCGCGTTCTCCTCCAGAATCCTGTGAAACTCAAGATCCTTGAAAAGGACCTGCAGGAAGCTGGGCTGAATCCCCTGATCCTTGAAACGCACCTGGAAAGTTCGGAAATCCTCACCGAGAGGGAAAAAGAAATAATCAAGGAAGCTTATGAGAAAGGCTATTTCGATCCGGACAGAAAAATGTCCCTGACTGAGATCGCTAAACAGATTGATGTGTCGCCTGCATCCCTGTCTGATGTCCTTAGAAGAGGCGTAAAGAAAATAATAAAATATTATCTGGAAAACAAGCTCTGAAAATTTTACTCGCGGAACATTTCAAAAGCCAGTTCATTCACTGCCTTTTCCTTAAGTTCTGGAAGGTTCTTCATTATGTCGTCAAGCTTCTCCTCGTCTACAGGAATGTACTTCATTTTTCCAAGGGACATGTGATAAGATCCAGGGCAGAGAACTCCCTCCTTCACAACGATCGCATCAGGTTTAAGCGAAAGTATTCCCTGCATGCATCTTTCCTTCCCCCCATATGGGGAACCGAAACCTGGGTTCTCGTATTCCTTTATCTGCTTGCTTTCATCGTCTATGAGCATTATGGAGTTTCCATACTCCAGGGGTGTAACGTAGTTCTCCTCGTCCACAACAGCCACTATTTTCATAATACCTTGTATTCAAATCAATAATTTAACTTAACTGTATCAAATTCAGACAAAAATACTTAAATATAGAAAAATTAGTAGTAACCGGAATAATTCAGTTCCAGCGAGGGTATTTCTATTCCGGACCCGTTTTCCACGTGGCCAATTTCCTTGAAATGCACCCTGTTCCTGAGGGTGCTCATGAAATCAATCCTGCTTTCCGGATCAACAACTATTACATATCCCATGCCCATGTTGAAAATTTCATACATCTGCTCATTGGAAAGCTGTCCCATTTCCATGAGCTTCTTGAATACATTCTGGGGCTCTATGGGATCAGAGATGACGTACTTCATGTCCTTCATCCTTGTCAGATTCTTTATGCCGCCCCCAGTAATATTTGCCATCCCCTTGATATTGACTATATTCATGATGTCCATAATTTCCCTAACATATATTCTGGTGGGTTCCAGCAAAACATCAACAGTCTTCTTTGTATCCCCGGGAAACTTATCCATCAAGCCAAGCCCATTATCCTTGATTATTTTTCTTACTGTTGTATAACCGTTGGAATGAAGGCCGCTGCTCTGAAGAGCGAAGATAAGGTCCCCGTCATGAATTTTCTCTCCATTGATTATTTGCGATTTCTGGGCTATTCCAAGAGACGTCCCGGAAATATCTATATGATTGATGAGGTCAGGTACGATTGCGGTTTCGCCCCCAACAATCGTGATGTTGGACATCTGAGCCCCAACGTTGAAGCCTGTTCCAAGATTCTTGGCCATTTCCGCATCCGGCTCGCGAAGGGATATGTAATCTACCATTGCAATTGGCTCCGCTCCAGCCGTTATGGCATCATTGACATTCATTGCAATGCAATCAATACCTATGGTGTCGTATCTCTGCGCCTCTTCAGCAATAATTGTCTTGGTACCAACCCCGTCATTGTTAAGTGAGACGGCAAAATTACCCAGATCTATCAGAGAAGTGAACCCACCGAATGTTCCGATGGTCTTGAAATCCTCACGCTTGTATTTCAGCTGCCTTATGAATGAGCTAACAAAATCTCCTACAACTTTCCGGTTAATTACCTGAGGCTCGCTTTTAGGCATACATGGGATATTACACCATAACATAAATTTTTATCAGAAATTAATACCATTGGAACTCTGGTTATGAATCTCTTTCCATTTCCTGACAAAATGTGAGATATCTGAATTGAGATTTGGTCATATTGAGATATCCTGGAACGGGAACCTGTTAGCAGCATTGCAAGAACAGGGCAATTTATGATCATAATCAGGAAAAACCCAAGCGGGTTTCACCAGATAATTTATATAGGAATCTGGTGATATCGAATTAGGTGATCATTTGGTCAAACTGGAAACACTAGATTACAAGCCAAAACCAATTGATGAGAATTTTTTGGAAGATACTGCTAACTACCCAGTAACTGGAAAGCATCACGACCATGATGTAAGGGCTGAAGGCAAGCAGAGAATGGATGCAGCTGGAAAGCCTTACCCCACGAAACTGGGAATTCATGGTTCACACGTTGCAGTGGACTGGGAAACCTGCATAGCTGACGGAGCATGCATGGATGTGTGCCCTGTAACTCTTTACGAATGGGAACTCAATCCCGGCCAGATGGGAACCGGCAATGACAAGAAGATAGAAAAGGGTACCCCGGAATGGGACAAATACAGAACCGACAAGTGCGATCCTGTAAGGGAAAGCGAATGCATATTCTGTATGGCATGCGAAAGTGTGTGCCCAACTAGAGCCATAAAAATCACGCCGTAAGGTGCCAACTTTTCATTTTATTGAAGATTTTTCTTTTACCATTATCTATTCTTTCGCAATCAGGTTTGAATTTTCCTCTTAATCGATTTTTATAGACCCTTGTTTTACCCAATTGAAATGAAAATGCAGAACACTTGATATGAAGGAAAAAATTGTAAAAAACTTCGAGATAAATCTAAAAAATAGGGGAAATAGGATTATTTCCTGACTACTGCTGATTTTGAGTTAAGGCTTATAAGCGCTATGGCAGCAATCACTCCAGCTGCGAAGATAAAGGCGTATAGGATGCCTATTGGTGGAATGACATTCACATCTACACCGACGCTGGCAGTCTGCAGCGTCTGATATATCAGCAATCCCAGGCCTATGGCTCCTATAACTATTGAGATAAGTGCACCGGATACGTATTTGTTCATTTTATGCACCTCCTTTGCTGCCAAATGGTTCCTCGTCTGAAGTCAGGTACTGCGAATCAAGTGTCACAATCTCCTCTATTTCCTGTGTTCTTATTCCGCTGTGCTCAGCCCAGAAGTAGAACGCGATTGCCACAATTATGACCATTATGAGGTCCCATGGATATGGCACACGGTTTGATCCGCCCAGTGCGGTTTCACCAAGGAATGATTCTGCAGACAGAACCAATATGTACACGGGAACCCAGATGCCGGACTTTACGAACTCCCAGGTGTGTATCTTCTGCCTCGTGGGGTCATTCTTCTGCTTGAGCAGGAAGAATATCACGTACACAACCAGACCTATGAAAATTGCGATTGCAAGATCTCCCACCAGAGGCCAGCCTGACCAGTAAACCACAAGGGATGCACCGATGAATGCCAGAGGAGCCAGTATCGCTGATCCTGGAAGCGTGAACGGGCGTTTTAGTTCTTTGGCGTTCCTTCTCAGTGACCTCAGGGCAGGACCCCCAATCAGGTATGTGAACACTGTGGCACTGGTTATAAATCCCACCAGCTTGTACCAGCTTGGGAACGGTGCAAAGAATATGATCCCAACTATAAGTGACACAATTAAGGGCATTACCGGTATGCGCCTCTTCTGGTCAATCTTCAGCATGGAAGAAGGAAGGTATCCCAGAGCAGCAGTTCCATAAAGTGTCCTCATGGATGTTCCAAGATACACATTCAATGTTCCGCTGGGTGAAACATACGCATCAGCAAACAGAACGTATGTGAGCATGACTAGGCCAACCGATGAGGCTATGGAGGCAAATGGCGCACCGTTAAGGTAAGATATGGGGTGCGTTATGAATGCGCCCGAAGAATTAGCCTGCAGAAGTGCCCATGCGCCATTTGGAATACCCAGTGAGTGGAAGTTGATAGCACCTATGAATGCAACCTGCAGGAGAACATAAACCAGTATGCCAATGAGAACAGATCCTACTGTGGCAATTGGTATAGATCTCTGGGGGGTCCTGGACTCTCCACCATAATCAAGCCCCTGCCTGAACCCGAGGAACGAGAACACTATTCCTGATGTTGCGACGGCAGACATTACCGGAGCAAAACCGTATGGCATGAAACCTGAGCTGGACGAAACTACCTTTACTCCAGCAAATGTTCCAGAGAATACGCTTGAAAAGTTTGCAAGGTCGAACCTCACGGATACAAGCAGGAGTATTGTCACCAAGGGTAGAATGAGTTTCCACCACGTCATTCCTGTATTTGTCTTTCCCATAACCCTTATCCCGAAATAGTTCAGGAAGAAGAAAAACACCATCAGGAGCGCTGCAAACAATATGCCCAGAGGTTGCAGAACCACACCGTTGTACAGGTGAGATATGTAAGGACTCGCGTATTCAACCACAGCTTCAGCCTCAATTGCAGGAACAGACACGGCAGATAGGAAATATGCCCACGCCATGAAATACCCTGCCAGATTCCCATGAGAGTACTGCCCATATCTAACAATCGCACCCGACCTCGGTATCATTGCACCCAGCTCAGCATAGTTCAATGCAATTATGAGCACAATTACACCTCCAATAATCCATGAAAGTATGGCGGCCGGACCAGCGATTGAAGAAGCGGCGTACGCTGCAAAGAGCCACCCCGAACCTATTATCCCACCAAGACTGAGGAATAGAAGGTCCCAGGTATTGAGGCTCATTCTTAATTTTCGATCAGATCTTTCAGCTATAACTTCTTCTTCAGCCATTGGTCAATACAATGTGCATGGCCGTATATATATTTATTCATAATTTCTCCATCATTTAATCGTATAATGTTCAGTATATTTTTGAATTGAAATCAGAAAATTCTTTAATTCAGGGCTTTTTGAGATACTCTTGAAAATTTTTGCTGGAGTGGATGTCATGATTACTCATGTACTGTCAGTTAGTTTACTTTAATGCATATATCTATACAGCATTGAGGGTCGCTGGATATTTCTATAAAAACTTTGTTCCTCAAATAAGAGTTGTCAGTCTTATTTATTGATGGTATATGAACGGAACTGATAAGTATGGAAATGAGCGATAAGACTCTGTTTTCAGTATTAACGGTCGTCGTCATTGTAGCAGGTGTGGGTATTGGCCTGGTGATCAGCCACCCTGATATGACCAATTATGCACCGCCTGTCGCTGGCGAAAGCAATGGTGTGTATCAACTTACACTTGTAATCACGACAAACAATTACTACAACAGCACAGTGGGGGATCAGCCTGCATATTATGTCCTGAGCAATGGAACACTCCTCAGTTCTGGAAACATTCTGCTTCCCGCCGATTCTCTGGTTGAGGTTACAATCATAAATTATGATAATGGAACCGCCACAGTTCCTGGTCAATATGCCAATGTATCCGGCACGGTCAATGATGAAGTCACCATCATCAACAACACCCTGATCAACTCAACTTTCCAGAACAATGGGATTTCAGTCAGGGGAGCCTGGACCACAACAGGCGTCAGTGATTCAGATATTGCCCACACATTCACAGTTGCAGGCCTGAACCTGAATGTCCCGGTGCTTCCTCAGTCCGTGGAACAGTTCTCCTTCCACACAGGCGGCCAGAACGTCTACACATGGCAGTGTGAGGCTTCCTGTGGCTCCGGACCAACTGGCTGGGCAGGTGCAATGTCAACTGTTGGATGGATGACCGGAACAATAACTGTTCAGTAATTCTTTTACTCATACCAAATTTTACTTTTTATTGAAAGTTCAGTTCAAGAGAAGATTTTTGAATAATAGGAAAAATGGGTGGTTAGTAATTATTCGCCAGAAATTCTCAGAACAATCCAGTTATGATCCCGTCATCCGTCAGGTCAACGTTGTTTGCTGCAGGTTCGGTTGGAAGCCCTGGCATCGTCATTATGTCGCCCAGCATGGGAACCACAAACCCTGCACCTGATGACACAGAAATCGACTTTACATGAATTTTGAAGTCCTTCGGCCATCCAAGAACATTAGGGTCATCTGTGAGTGAATACTGGTTCTTTGCCATGCATACATATGCTTTTCCCATTCCTATTTTCTCTATATTTTTAAGGTCGTTCTCTGCCTTCTTCTCAAAAATTACTTCTGCAGCACCGTATACATTTTTTGCTATCGCTATGATCTTATCCCTTACAGGATCAGATTCCTCATAGGTCTGTTTTATATCTCCCGCTTGCCTGGATAATTTTTCCATAACCTTGCCTGCCAGATCCAGCCCGCCTTCGCCTCCTCTGGCAAATACCTCGGACAGGGACCAGACCACATTGCTTTTCTTCAGCATTTCTTCAAGCTTTGCGATTTCCTTATCGGTGTCCGTGGGGAAGCGGTTGATTGCCACAACTGGATCAATGCCGAAGTTGCGCAGGATTTCAACATGCTTCAGGACGTTCTGAACACCTGCCTCAACAGCAGCAACATCCTCCTTCTTGGAATTGCTTACGCCTGCGTTCAGTTTAATTGACCTTATTGTGGCCACAAGTACAACTGCGTCCACTGGAAGCTTCCCTATTCTTGACACCATGTCGAGAAATTTTTCTCCTCCAAGTTCAGAACCGAATCCGGCTTCCGTGACAAGGTATTCCGCAAGGCCCAGTGCCATTCTGTCGGCAATTATGGATGATGTGCCGTGTGCAATGTTCCCGAAGGGTCCAATGTGCACAAATGCCGGTACACCTTCCGCAGTCTGCACAAGGTTTGGTTTAAGTGCATCCCTGAGAAGCGCGGCCATGGCACCGTGTGCCTTTATATCGCCTGCATAAACTGGTTTCCCGTCGAAGTTATATCCAATAAGTATCCTTGAAAGCCTCTGCTTAAGATCTGAATAGCTGCTGGAAAGCCCCAATATTGCCATTATCTCAGATGCAGGAGTGATTACGAATTTATCCTTCATCAGGACTCCTGACTCACTGCCATCTGAACCAACGATAATATCTCTCAGTGATCTGTCGTTCATGTCGATTGTCCGTGGAAAAGTAACTTTCCTTGGATCGATTCTCATTTTGTTCCCATGGTAGATATGATTGTTGATCATGGCTGATAGAAGATTATGTGCAGCTGAGACTGCGGGAAAATCGCCGGTAAATATGAGATTTATCCTGTCGCTGGGTTCCACGGTGGACTTTCCACCGCCAGTGGCACCCCCCTTTATGCCAAAGCATGGCCCCAGTGACGGTTCCCTTATTGCTATGGCAACTTTCCTGCCCATGATGTTAAGAGCCTGCCCCAGTCCTATGGTTGTGGTTGTTTTCCCTTCCCCTTCCTTGGTTGGATTCATGGCCGTAACCAGGATGAGTTTGCCTCTTGGTCTGTCCTGAACCCTCTTCAGAACCTCCAGGCTCACCTTTGCCATGTTGTTACCATACCTTTCCAGGTCATTCTCAGTTAACCCAAGCTTAGCGGCAACTTTGCCGATATCTAGAAGATTGCTGGTCATAATATATTCATCCCAGTAAAGTAATAGCTAGAACTGTAAAATATGTTTTGACGTTTTTTGCATGGTCTTAATAATTGAAACGAATACATAACCACATGGAACTTAAGAAAGTTGATGTGGAAAACCCCGGACAGAGGTACATCAGCAACTGGATAATATATTCGGCACTTGGAGAGCCCACAATCAGTGCAGATCACTGGAATCTTAAAATTTCCGGGCTTGTGGGAAAGCCCTATGCCCTCAGCCATGAAGAAATCATGAAGATGCCATGGCTTGAGTACATAAGCGATTTCAACTGCGTCACCGCCTGGAGCATACAGAATGTTAAATGGGCTGGGCCAAGCCTTTCTCATATCATAAGAAAAGCTGAGCCTTCTCCGGATGCAAAGTGGGTCATGTTCAGGTGTGCAGACGGATACAGTACGCCTGTGCCCTTAGAATATTCACTGAAGGATGATGCAATCATTGCGCTGAGGATGAATGACAAACCACTGAGGATCGAGCAGGGATTCCCGGCAAGGCCATTTATGCCTGATCTGTATGGCTGGAAGAGCGCAAAGTGGCTCACAGAAATTGAACTGATTGCGGAATATGAGGACGGATACTGGGAACAGTACGGATATCATGAGCGGGGGCTGGTTGCCGGCGGAGAACGTTACACAAACAACACCTGGAGGCGGGTGAAGAAGACTGTTACCGGTATGTTCAGGTCCTGAACTCATGAACAGCACATCACCGGATGGCTCCCGCCCGGATGCGATGCAGCACATAACTTTTTAATGGCATAGAAAGGCTTTTCCCCTTATCTTCTGCGCTATTTCACACGAGAACAGGCGCTGAGGGAATTAGCCCTGCAAAAAATAGATTAGCTTCAAAAATCTCATGGTGGCACAGCCCCGTGGTGTAGTGGCCAAGCATTCCGGACTTTGGATCCGTAGACGGCAGTTCGAATCTGCCCGGGGCTATGGATGACTATGGCAGTAAGGATTGTGGGAAGGAAGACATACGAAAAAGTACTGGAGGAATCCTGCACGGTGGAGGAACTGCTGCGGAATCTTCATCTCAGGGAAGAAGGCTACATATGCCTGAGGAACGGGGTGCCAGTCACCAGGCTGGACATCGTAAACCATGCCGATGACGTGACCCTGATGGAGATATTTTCAGGAGGACGCTGAACGGATATTCCCCGTATCCTTCGAGATTTTCAAAGATGTATCTTTCTTGAGTAGAATTTGCCAAGAACCATATAGGCTGTATCAGACCCGGACGGATCAATGATCCTTGCTTTGCCCTTTACCGGGTCAAGGTTTTTGCCAATGTTTGCCCCGGAAAACGCTGAGAAAATTGCTGTCTCAATATCCCTGGCAACTGATGGCGCGTCAATGCAGATCCTGTCATCGATCACGTATGGACCCCTGACAGACTTTCCGTCCTTCCATTTCATTATGAACGCCATGGAGTTTGGGGTGTCTACGGGAGGCCCCACATGTCTGGTTACGCCCGGGAGTGTTGCTGACTCGGTCTCAATCATGATTTCAATCTCGTTTCCCACATAGAGTTCGGAATCCATGTAATGAAAGCCCGTGTCCACAATATGTTCAACAAGTATTTTCCTGGCCCTCTGCGCCTGGCTGTATATTACGTCATCCACAAGATCAGGTTTTGGAAGCGTGACGATCCTTATGCAGGTCCCCCGGTCCTTATAGGGGAGCGGTTTCTCCTGCTGGGGCTTTGTGAAAAATGATTTCGAAGGGCTGTGCAGATACAACCTGCTCTCAATTTTCATGATGGAAAGATTCTCAAGACTTATGGCTGCAGCTGCATTCCTTGAGGAATCTGTTGGATCCTCTATGACCACAGGAGAACGGTACTTTGCTGCCAGCGGAGTTGTTTCAGGAATTACGAGCCGGCCCTTCTGGGATGCGAACCTCTCCAGCACTTTCTGGAAGCTCCCGAGACATATGACCAGAAGCTCGCACACGTATCCTGAAAAGCCCTGAACCCTTATTTCTGACCCGTAAACTCCTATGGATTTCATGAAAAGCTTCAGGGCAAGGACATCATTTCTTCTCTTTTCATCCAGGTGGGTAAGCACATATTCCGTATGGAGAGGTGTCCTGTCAACTGAACTGATTATCCTGGTATTACTTTCTATTCTGAAGCATGGGACAAGGTCGATCTTTCTCCCCCTGATGTAGCCAGAAACATATGGGTGTTCGGCATATCTTTCAATACCATCAGGCAGCACTTCGTGGCCGATCCTGATACCAATGGATTCCATCTGCCTTTCACTGAATTTCCTGTCAAATACAATAAAGATGTCTATGTCGGCATTCTTCAGGTTGGTGTGCTTTGCAGTGGATCCAACAAGTACAGGAGTGGCATTTATGCCGTCCCTGGCCAGTATCTGCCTTATGCCAGAAATGAGGGATTCAGTAATCTCACTGATCTCTCTTTTCTCATTATCGTCCGGGATGTTTGGAAGCAGTATCTCCCTGAGATCAATCATTTCTGTAACAGATCCATTATGGCCTTTGCCGGCTCTCCGTCAGCCTTTTTCAGTGCTTCAATGGCCTTTTCCCTCACCACAGATGCCTGCTCCATAACCAGCTTTATGTCCTCTTCCGGGAATGCCGGCCCAGAAGGTGCTGCAGTTTCCGTTTTTGGAATCTCCTTCATGTTACCCATTATCTGGAAGGTTTTCTGCCCCTGCGCCTCTATCACCATCACCTGGGCGTCACTTATCATGTAATCCTTTGTTGTCCCCTTCAGTATAACCGTCCTTACATCGGGCATATCGGTTGATTTTATGCCCATCTGTGCCATCATTCTCTTCATTTCCCGTGAATTCATCTTTCCAGGTATCATATTATTTCACACCTCTCCAGCAATGTTTGATCTTCAATACTTCCGAACCGGACCCATACAGATTGCAGTACCTGCACTGGATGTTTTTCATTAACCCGTACAGCCCTTAGTTCTGATGTTTTGGCGAATTATAACTTTTTGCCAGATTTTATTCGGATTTTGTGGAATTATCAACCTTGTGCCTGCTGATATTCTGGAATGCCATCATGGCCAGCAGCAGTGATATAGCTGCCGGGAGGATTGCGACGCCATAAAGCAGCCTGGGTGATGCAAGCCAGAATAGTGAACCCAGTGCCGGACCGATTATGCTTATTGGTATGGAGAGAAATCCCATTATTATGGGTGCGCGTATTCTGTCGCCCTCCGGCATCATGGAGGATACGACATCTGATGACATGGAATCAGAGAATACCCACAGAAGAAGCGTGAAGTATCCTATTATGAAAATGACGCTTGAAGATATGAGAGAGAGCAGCAGCAGTGGAATGATGAGGAATATGGGCCTGAACATGTAGAATGTGTCCCTCACGAACTTCATGGGTATAAGTGCAGCACTCCTGTCCAGCAGGAATGCTATGACGGAGAATGCTGCGAATATCAGAAACACCTCCTGTCTGTTTACGCCATCATGAAGGCCCATGGCAGGAAGGAATACAGCCACTATGCATATTGAGAGATAAAGAAGGGATTGTATGGCTATGTATGGGATCATGATCTTTCTGTTCGTGATCATATCCAGGGATTTGATTGGCTCAAATGATGTCCGAATCATCTGGCGTATTGGCCTGGGCGATGGTGAAATGCTTGATCGTGTACCGCTGGTGATACGGTACATCAGAACCAGAAATCCGGCAAGTAGCGCTATAACGGACATAATGCCGTACAGTTCTCCAACACTGCCGCCAACGAATAAGGCTGCGAATATCAGCACAATGAATATTCCAGTGTTTGGAATTATATCCTGGCTGTACATGTTCCTCATGGGTTCCATGTTTCTGAGGCCTTTCGCTCTGCTGGCATTCTTGGAAGATCTGTACGCCGCTACTGCAAGCGAAAGCACCACAAATGCAAGTATAATTCCCACAACATTCTTGACGGTGAACAGCAGACTCATAGATATCCCCGTAAGGAGAAGCCCGATTGTGGGAAGAAGATCGCTCCTGGCTCTATCGCTGTAGAAGCGCAGAGGAAGCCTTATGAGAACCGCAGAAAGAACTGCGATTGAATAGATCAGCCCGAGGTAAAAGAGAGGTATATGATTCTCGCGGAGGAAGAACGGAAGCGATATCCAGATGAATGATGTAAATCCCGATATTAGAAATGAAGTGCCCATCCTGATGGCGTCATCAATCCTGATGTTCCGGAACATATCGCCGAAGGTTTCCTCTGACAAGTAAATCTCTAGCTATAATCTATACTATGTTATTTATACTTCTTGCCTTTGAATGCGAAATTTACAATCACCTGAGAAACGGTAAGAAAACCCTTTCGAATCTGGGTTTACAGACGTGGCATGGCCTAATGGCAGGCAAAAGAACTTCTCGTCTTTTCAACTGGCTTCAGAGCCTCGCGCAAGATGCCATATTAACTGCTTCTGGAATATACATATCAAGGAAGGATGGGATCTCAATACGATTTGCGTTCCAAGAAAGACTTGATTCAATGAAATCAAGTTTTTAGTTCAGGGTCAGGTAGAATGTGCTTCTGTTCCCAATGTGAAATATTATATAAACTGAGACCATAAGCTGTCAAGCCGTGATAGCTCAGTAGGGAGAGCGCCAGACTGAAGATCTGGAGGTCGCTGGTTCAATCCCGGCTCACGGCATTTTACTATGGTCGGTGAATCTGGCGTTCATCTATAAAAACATTTGATCATTTAGTAACGCTAAGAGAAGAAACTCATCATTTCCAAAACAAATTCCAGACAGATTCCGATTTTAATGTTTTCAGGTCATCCTGAATCATTCCCTGGCAGCGGAATTTTTGATCTGTAGATAATCAGGTTTATGAGCATACCAAGGAACGACAATCCCAGCATTATCAGAAAAATTCCGTTCCAGCCAAGATCTGAAAGCAACGATGATGTCACCAGGGGGCCAATGGCATCAGCGGAGTTAGAAATAAGTCCCATCCCAAAGGCTCCTGCGCTCACTATAGCCAGCGGGAAGATGTTGCCTGGAAGAGCCCAGTAGTTAGGTGGAAACATCATGAGAAATCCATTTACAACGGCGGCCAGAAGAAGATAATAGAAGGATAATCTTCCAGTTGTTATCATAAGAACTATTCCAAGTGCCATCAGTATATCCGCTACGGTCATTATTACCAGCCTGGATTTCAGTATCTCTCTGTTGGAAGACCTCTTTCCAGCTATTCTGTCGCCAAGCACTGCTCCCACAAAGGCAGCTATAAATCCAGATATTCCCCATCCAATGATGAGCGTGCCTGTCTGGGAAACTGAATAGCCCAGATGATAAGAGTAAGTGGAAAGATAACCTCCAACGCTGAACAGAACCCAGCTCAGGGGAAGCTGTGCAAGTCCCATTAAAATGACCATTGGATCCTTCCAGACGCTTTTGTGCTTTGCCTTCTCCGCCTGTATGATCTCCTGCCTCTGTGCAGATGAATCCTTTGCAAATATGAAATATATGAGTGCTCCAGCCACCATGATTATTCCAGTTATGTAGTAAGATTCCTGCCAGCTCAATGACGTCAGGACTCCGGAAAGGATACCACCGGCGGCACTTCCAAGTGATATGGCACCCAGGGTGAATGCCAGTGATCTTGCCCTTTCGCCGGGTGGAAACCATCCCTCCAGCTGTATGGAAAAAAGAGCAAGCATCATAATCATCAGGCCCTGGAAGAACCGGAGTGCCACCAGCACATACAGTACATGAAAGACTGGTATCAGGAACTGTGGCACAATGAGGAACAGTTGGGCCACCAGCACCCCTGTCTTCAGCCTGGCATCAAAGATACCTCCCTGCCCAAGGAAGAACGCTGCAAACAATCCAATGGAAAATGCATCTATGCCAAGTACCGACAGGACAACCGGAGTAACACCGAATGTTGAAGCCATCCTGCCGGAGAGGATTCCAAAGGATGTGAGGGAAATGAAGCTTGTCGTCATTAGCAGGCCGGCTATTGCAGCCATTACCCATCTGTACCGAGACATTGCAGACTGATCTTTCCTGTTTGCTGATGACAATATTATTTGCATAGCCCTGAGTTATTTAACGTTTGCAGCAGAAACCTGGAAAGAGGCTTGGTAAGCATTGATGGGTCACAAAGATAGATAGATGCCAACCTCTGCTGCCAGCCTGTGCATCGGATACATCCAAATACATCTTTTATAGATCAGGAACCATCCTTGGTCCCCGGGATGAAAGAATTATATTGGTTGGTCTCTTAATTCCCGGATGGAAGATTCTTTTTCAAGCTGCCTGTATTACACTGAAAGTTTCCAGACTGACCCCACGGAAGACATACTTGGCAGGCTGAACAGGAACTATGAACGAATGGTCAGGGAACGCCCTGATGCTTACCTTCGCGGTTCCTGGGCAGGTTCACTGAATGCCATGAAAATGGTTGTTCCAGACGGTATACCTGTTGCCATGGAGTATATTTTTCCAGTGGGAAATGAGAGGGTCGACTACCTGGTTATTGGAAAGAAAGATGTCGTTATTGTTGAAACAAAGGGCTGGAGAACCTACAGGCAGGTGGACAGACTTGTGGCCGAAACTGATCTGGGACCGCAGCCAGTACCCTGTTATCAGTCCTCAAACTATCTGTACAAGTTCAAGAACTTCCATACCGCTTCACAGAACTTCAACTTCCGGGACGTGGTATTCATGTACCATACAACAGATGGAAACGACTGCACCATATACTATGAACCCAGAGACTTTTCAGCTGTAATGGAACCCATAATAAAGGATAAGGGCTCCAGAAAGGAGGCAGACCTCATACTGAAGGGCAGGTTCTCTGTCAACAGCACCCTCATTGATTTCATATCAAAACACAAGCAGGAAATCATGTCGGATCCACTGAAGGCATTCTCTGTCGTGGGTTATGGCCTTTCCGGTGATCAGGCGAAGGTGCTGAGTTCAGTCCTGGAATCCATGAAATCCGGGAGGAAGACCATTTTCCTCATCAGGGGAAAAATGGGTTCGGGCAAAACGCTTGTGGCCCTCAACATAATTCTTGAGGCCACCAGAATGGGATACTTCGGCCTGATATCATACAGAAACAACCGGCTTATTAATACAATGAGGCGTGCTGTTCCAGCCCAGATAAGGCCCCTGATCAGGTTCTATTCCACGGGACCTTTGCGAAACAACGGCATTGGTGAGCCGGGCTTCCGTGTGGAGGACCTGTGGAAACCACTTGATTTCATAGTTTTTGATGAAGCCCAGAGAATGTCTGAGAGTGTCATAGACCTCTCCATGACCAGATCAAGAGTTGGAATATATTTCTATGATGAGAACCAGATCCTGGTGGGTGGGGAATCTGGAACAAGGGAAAACTTCCTTAAATATGCAGCTAAAAATGGAGCAGAGATACGTGAACTTACACTGAATTCTGTCTTCAGAAACATTGGGGGCGAACGGTATTCCGGATTTGTTGAAGACCTCATTGGTAATGCCTCCCCTGAAATTCCAGACGGATATGATTTCAGGATTTTTGGCGACATGGAGGAAATGATCCATGCTCTGGAAGAGATTCACAGGAAAAACAAGGTGGCCCTTGTGGCATCCTTCACAGAATCAGACGGAAGAAAGGAGAAGTTGCGTTTTAGGAACCCGGACATAAGCTGGCTGATGGACGAAACTACCGAGTATCCCCAGTACTGGATTGAGGGAAGAGATGCCCTGAAAAAGTGCGCGTCAGTCTATGGTGCGCAGGGATTTGAAGCAGATTACGCAGGAGTCATTTGGGGAAAGGATCTGATATGGCGAAATGATTCCTGGGCCATAGATCCTGGCGCAGTAATGGATAACGTAGGAGGAAGGAATTCCCTCAGGAGTGTGGCTATGCGTGATCCTGCCAGCGGCCTTTCCCTGCTGAAGAACCGCTACAGAATTATGCTCACACGTGGCATCGAGGGAACGTTTGTACTCGTGGAGGATAAGAGAACTCTTGAACACCTCATGGAAACCGTGAGTGCCAGAGTTAGCTGAACGCCATCTCAGTGTCCTGAATTCAGCTGTGATTAGCTTCCCTGAGACCCCAGACATTGCCGAAGAGATCAGTCACCTGGCACACCCTGGAACCATCTGATCCATTTATGGGATCCCTGTAGAGGCATCCTCCCAGCGACAGAAAATCCACTATGGCTGTTTCGAGATCTTTCACATCCCAGTACGCTACGCTGCCAGCGGTTCCCGGTCCTGTCTTCTTATCGGCAATATGCAACCCGAGTTCCGTGTTTCCTATCCTGAATTTTGAGAAGTTTTCCGAAATGAAAACAGGATTAAGGCCGGTCAGGTCCTGTATCCACCAGGTTGCCTCCCTGACATCCCTGACAAAGAATGTGACCTCAGAGACGCCAATCATGTTAGATTTCTGGAGTTTTATCAACTGAGCCCTCCACACTGTATATTGAGCCCACCCGGAGCACTAAACCGGTGCAACTGCTATGGCATGTATGGCCAGCAGGTAAACAAGGGTTATCATCACTGCGTACATGACGCCTATGAGCACGACGATGGATATCTTCTGCATATCAGTGGGATCCGGTGCACTGCTGTACACTTTCTTCTCCCATTTCTTGATCTCATCCTCTTGATCAGTCATTACTTTTCCATATCCCTTCTTACAATATCTTATTTATCGTTCACAAGATTTTCTCAGATTAGCCTGTTCCGTTAATCCTCTGCCCCTGGTTCACCCTCTCAAGCTCAGTCATTGTTATTACGAACTGGGCATGGCTCCATACAAGCGGCGATACCGATAAGGGTGTGCCGTCGTACGGGTTGATCTGTTCCGAAAGAATGCCACTGTTTTCCCTGTGGGCCACAACCCAGTTTATGAGTTCAAGCGCCTTCTGTGTGTCCCCAATCCTGAGGTAGTACTGGGCAGCCCAGAGTGTAGTTATGATCCACGGATTTCCCGGAATTGCAGGATCGTCCCTGATCCGCTGGTAATAGTCATTCTCGTACCTGGCTATTCCGCCTGTTGTGCCCACCCAGAGCCTGGCCATAACGGCCTTCATGCTTGATTCCACCCGGGAATCCCTGGCATCCTTCATGCCGAAGAGGAAGGTTGAAGTGATGGCGCTGTCCACGGTCCTGTCAGGTTGCCCGTCTACGATAGCCCTTGCATAATAGCCGGCATCCTCCAGAAAGAATTTCTTCTCGAACTGTTCCCTCATCTGGTCAGCTGCCTGGTTGTAGTCCCTGGAGAATATGGCGTCCCCGAAAGTATCAGCTATCCTGGATGCGGACCTCAGGGCAGCATAGGCTGTCACAACGGTGAAAGCATGAACGCCGTAACGTTCCTCCCAGAGATCAAATGAACTCAGGGGAAGGCCGTCCGAATCCCTGAAATCCAGTATGAATTTTGCTGCCTTGAGAACCAGCGGCTCATAGAAATCAGCTATGTACTCTATGTCCTTGATCTTGGTGAAATGCTTCCAGAGAGCCCACAGGACTATGTTGGTTTCATCCTGTTGTATGGGCAGGATGGACTTCCCTGCCATGATTCTTGGAAGCCAGCTGCTTGCCACCTTGCCGTCTGGAAGATACTTGTGATAATAGTACCCATCCTTTGATATTGTATTTCTGGAAAAGTCAAAGAATTTCCTTGCGGGTCCCTGGTGATTTGCCCTTATGAGTGCGAAGGCCGCAATTGCCGCATCCCTTGGCCATACATAGTAATAGCCATCCCTGTTTGACTTGAGAATGTCGCTGTCGCTTGATGCCAGTATCCCCCCAAGATCGTTCAGGTGGCTCCGGATTATGAAAAGTGATCTCCTGTAAAGAGAGAACAGATCGTCTGATATCTGCGGAACTGTTTTTGTGGACCACAGCCGCCAGTAGTTTTCCGTCCTGAGTTCCATCCTGGCCAGCAGTTCATATGACATGCTCCTGTGGAGAGCGGATACCGTGTCGAGGTCCCTGCCGCATGCTATGTAATAGAAGAGGTCTGCCTCCTGCCCCGGGTCAAGAATCAGTGTATGCCTGATAACAGAATCCACTGAACCTATTGCAACAGGATTCATGGACAGCACTCCGTCCTCAGCGTCCTTCCATGTTCCCTCCATCTCCAGGAAGTCCTTCACTCCCATTGCATACTGATCCATCTGGCAACCAAGGCTGTCAACAGTTGAGCTCAGGAAGTAACGGCGCCCCTTGTAATGCACCACTGAGTTGCCCTCAGGATAGAACATTGCAGTGTCACCGATGTTGTTGCCGTAAATATAGAAATTCTGGTGCAGGAATATCCTGATTTCCTTCTTCTCCTGCGAGTTGTTTCTGATCCTCATCCGGCGAACGTATACGTCGTCATATATGTCAACAAAGTCCTCTGATCTGAATGATATTCCCTCGAATTCGTAGAGGTTGAGGCCCACCATGGTGTGGTCCATATAGTCCGATCTGGTTATCATTGAAGCATTGAGCCAGCTGAATTTTCCGTTGACCCAGATGCCCTGCCTGAAAGGATGGCCCATTGCATGGTTTTCTGCCTGCGACCCTGAAAAATAGAAATCCACCAGGCGATAGTCCCTGTCAAAGCTGACCAGGACTCTCCCGTTGCCCAGTGGGAGATACCTTACCATTACAGGGGAATAGCAATGATGTTGTCTTAAATCTTTTTGGTAGGTGGGAATGCTTCCTGGCCGGTATCTGAAATATCTGACATTCTCTGATGGCAAATGCGCCGAGAATTCCATTAATGCTCCATTTCACTTCGTCATACCTCACAACCTGGCAGGGCCTGGTCTGTATTTCAATCCCTTGACATCAGTCTGTTCGTGACAGGAATATGGCCGCCTCTGGAGGTGTGGATGCGCCACCTGTATACATCTGCCTGCATCTGATATTCTCTCCTCGCTGAAGAGCGGAGCTTTCCTGCTCAAAAGATCGCAGTCAGATATGCCTTTACATATGATCTGCCTGGATGAAGGACAGCAATTTTCATTGAAAACCAACATATGTATATGCCCGTATCAGGTTATTGTTTCATGATTCCAGGACAGGAGTGGATCATAACCAACCGGAACGGCAGCTATGCATCTTCAACCGAGAGCCTTGCCAACACAAGATCATATCACGGCCTCCTTGTCAGGAATGTGGATGATCACTTCCTGCGAATGGTACTGGTCAACAAGATCTTCGAGGTTGTGGCCACTGAATCTGGAGAGGTTT
>JAKAQT010000084.1 GCA_021819605.1 Thermoplasmata archaeon | reverse complement strand
CCTGCTTGCGAAGCAGGCGATCTACCGCTGATCTACCGGCCCTTCAATGCTTATGTCGGATCTCTTAAAAATGTTGCCACTTCTGCGATGCGGGAAGATCGAATAATCATATTAATATTGAGGCGTAATTAACTGGTGTGACGCAAAACTTCCTTGGAGGTAATATAGAGCCAAGGGAATATCAGATTAACATTTTTAATTCCGCCAAGGAGTACAACACACTTGTTGTATTGCCCACTGGACTTGGGAAAACTATTATTGCAGCCATGCTTGCGGAATACGTTCTTTTCGAAAAGAATGAGAAAGTACTTTTTCTGGCCCCTACAAGGCCACTGGTAATGCAGCACCTCGAAACCATGAAAAGGCTTTTCAGCACCCATAACATTGAAATCTCGGCTTTCACGGGAGAAATAGACAATGAGGATAGGCTACTGCTGTGGACAACTTCCAGGATGATTATATCAACACCTCAGGTAGCCGAGAATGATCTGAGAAATGGCCTCTTCGATATATCCCACTTCGGACTCATTGTGTTTGATGAAGCCCACAGGGCAACCGGTAACTACGCCTACTCAGCAATTGCAAGGCACTTCCTGGAGGCCAGAAAGAGGCTTGTGCTTGGGATCACAGCAAGCCCCGGAAGCGACAGGGAAAAACTCGACGAGATAACCCGAACCCTGGGAATTGAACGCGTGATCATCAAGAGCGAGCATGACCAGGATGTGGAGAAATACATCGGTGGAATAAAAATAGAAGTCGTAAAACTTGAGCTACCGCAATATATCAGGAATCTCTCATCCACGCTTAAGAGAGTGCTCAGGAACATTACTGAGAAACTGAGGGAGGCTGGGTTCATGGGCTCAGGCAATTTTTCCCGCAGCGAAATGGCTAAGAAGATCACAGAGGTAGTTCAGAGAGCCAGGAATGAAGACAGCAAGCTTTTCGGCATAATTCCGTACATGTCAGCTGCCATCAGAATAGATTACCTGCTGGAATACCTTGAGACACAGGGCATAGAAATCGCGTGGGACTACGTTTCCCAGATACTGTCTGGCCAGGACAAAACCCTGAGGAGAACATCGTCAATACTTCAGAAGATGCCGGAATTCAGGGAATTCATGGATGAATTCAATTCACTGATGGAAAAGAAAGCTGACAACCCGAAAATGATCACCGTCTTGAGGCTTTGCGAGGACAGAATAACAGAGAATCCGGATTCCAGAATCATAGTATTCACCCATTTCAGGAAGACCTCCGATCTTCTCACCGAATTTCTTTCCACCAGATCCCGGAAGATCAGGCCAGTGAGGTTCATAGGGCAGTCCAGCAAAGGTGAGGATACCGGCATAAGGCAGAAAGATCAGGATACCATAATAAGGAGTTTCAGGGAGAAAACCTATAATGTTATGGTTGCAACAAGCGTGGCTGAGGAAGGCCTGGATATACCCTCAACAGATCTCGTAATATTTTTTGAGCCAGTTCCTTCTGAGATTAGAAGCATTCAGCGCAGGGGAAGAACGGGCAGGACACATGCAGGTGATGTCAAAATATTGATGTATATCGATACCAGGGACAGTGCATATTACTATTCAAGCATAAGAAAGGAGGCAAGAATGAAAACAAACATAGAGAGGGTTTCCAACTCATTTCATCCTGAACCTGCGCCAAAGAAAAGAAATTTCAATCTTGATGACTTCATTAATTGAATTCCTGGCCTATGTAAGCAAGCCTGGCCATCAGTGCGTCAAGCTGTATGGTATCGCTGGAGCCCTCCACAATCCTGAACTCGGATTCACCCAGGGCCATTATAATCTGAAGCTTCTGCCTGGGTGATATGAGCTCTTTCCTCACCACTGAATGTATTCCCCTGACGATGTCAATTCCAGAAAGCCCCTGCTCAATCATCATTGAATCAAGGGTTTCCCGTGCATCATCAAAAAGGCCACTGAGTGCCTTTGAAAGCAGGGATTTGTACTGCTTCGGGTTGGCCATTCCTGAAATCTCGTAGATCCTTGACGCCGTCATTTCTCCTGAGGATTTTATGGTCTGCAGAATGTTCAACGCTTTTCTCATGTCTCCTTCAGATATTTCAGTGATGGCTGCCATGGCATCATCGTCGATGGTGAAGTTCTCCTGCTTCGCTATGACCTCTATCCTCTTTTTCATGTCTTCCGGCTTTATTGGCCTGAATCGCATAACAACTGTCCTTGACTGTATGGGAGGAATTATCTGGGAGGAATAGTTGCATGAGAAAATAAACCGCGTCGCGGACGAATACAGCTCCATTGTCCTCCTCAGCGCCGCCTGTGCTTCGGGAGTGAGCTGATCTGCCTCGTCAAGGAATATTATCTTGAACCCGAGTCCGTTCGATGGCATTATCCTGGCAAAATCCTTAACATTATCCCTGATAACATCAATTCCTCTCTCATTTGATGCATTGAGTTCAAGGAAATTGTCTCTCCAGTCCTCACCAAACAGTTCGATGGCCACCGACAGCGCGGCGGTTGTTTTTCCAACGCCAGCAGGGCCAGCGAATATGAGATGAGGCAGTTCCCTGTGCCTGACAAAGGACTGCAGCTTACGGATTATTTCGTCCTGCCCCACAATATCTGACAGCTTTCTGGGTCTGTATTTTTCCGTCCATATGTCTATCATTTCTTTTCCTCGTGTTCTCCGTCTTATGACGTTATCCGCAGTCGCAGTGTGTTGATGCAGACCTTAATTCCTGGCCCTTAAGGCGTGTTCCTGCATCCATGGATCACATGAATCTTTTGTTAGTCCTGAGATACCCATGGCCATGATCAATATATTGCCCGCATTCCGCCCTGAGGTTTCAGCTGCAATTTGAACAATACATCTTCCACGGAACATGCTCCCATAGGTGTGGGTCCGCCAACAACACATTATTTTCTGTCCAATAATAAGCTTTTCATTTCAATTATCGGCTGAAATGGATAAATGATCATCGGTTCCATAACCGTACAGTTTATCCATCTGAACACTGACGGGTTGTTGCCACAATAATGATTTAAAAGTACTCATGATACGTAACCAGAATGACAGGTATCGTTGTTTTTGCTTCTGGTAGGGGCACAACACTTCAGGCAATTATTGATGCAGTCAGGGAGCACAGGATACTGGCTTCCATTTCTGCAGTCATATCCGATCACGACGATTCGGGTGCACTTGAACGGGCCAGAGTATCCGGAATCAGGGCAATTTTTATGGATCCATCACTGGGAAAAGAGAGGTTTTATGCCGGAATAATGCAGGAACTTGCCAGGATCAGCCCTGAAATAATAGTGCTGGCTGGATTCATGAGAATTATCCCGACTGAAATTCTTCTCAACTTCAAGGCCCCTGTGATTAATCTTCATCCCTCGCTTCTTCCCTGCTTCGGTGGCAAGGGCATGTACGGAATGCACGTACACAGTAAGGTTCTGGAGAGCGGAGCAAGATTTTCAGGATGCACCGTGCATTTTGTTACACCGGATGTTGATGCCGGACCCATAATTGTCCAGAAAGTTTCAGAAGTACTGGACAGTGATACCCCGGAAAGCCTGTCAGACAGGATCAGGCCACTGGAGCATGAGGCTGTAGTTGAATCCATTCAGCTTGTCCTGTCAAAGAATTACACTATTTCCGGAAAAAGGGTCATCAGAAAAGGATGAAATAGAAGAAAAAAGGTTTTACGGTTTTGAAAACTTGTTCCCCAGTACTCATGCCAGGACAAACTTGTATCCGTATTCTATGATTCCAGATTCCCCTTCCTGGGCAACCTTTCTGAATACCGATGTGACCCTTTTTCCCATCTCCACTTCCCCGGGATCACTGTCAACTATCTGACCTGTCACCGAGGGGCCATCATCCAGCCTTATTATTGCGATTATATAGGGCCTCTGCCTGGTGAAGGCCGGCGGGACATCGTGAACCACGCTGAAGGATTCTATTGTCCCGTTTCCGGACAGCGTGAAATCCTTCATCTTGCCGATTGATTCCCTGTGGCAGATGGGGCAAACGTCACGCGGAGGGAAGAATATCCTCTTGCAGTTCCCGCACTGATTGCCCATGAGCCTGTATCTGTGAACCGATTCTCTCCAGAACCTCGAAACCTCTCCCATTATTCACCACCCACTATATGTACAACAGACATGGAACCTGTGCCGGCCATGCTGTGCAGAAGGGCGTATTTCGCACCCTTAACCTGTCTTTCTCCACATTTGCTCTTGAGCTGCCTGTAAGCTTCAACAAACTGTCCAACTCCTGTGGCTCCGAAGGGGTTTCCCTTGGCCTTGAGCCCACCCGACGGATTCACTGGAATCCTTCCTCCCAGTTTTATGTCATCGAAAACAAGGTCCTTTGCATGTCCTCTCTCTGCAAAACCAAGCTCCTCGAGCTCAATGAGGCCGTAAATACTGTAGGAATCATGCAGCTCCGCAAATGATATGTCATCCAGCTTCACATGGGCCTTCTCAAGAGCAGATTTTCCAGCTATCCTGGCCGAATCCAGTGCATAAAGGGATTTCCTGCTGTGGACAGCCAGGTAGTCCTGAGCATCCGCCGAGCTGGCAATCCTGATGCCGTCAATCTTGTTTTTCTTCACATATTTCTCTGAGGCAAGAATTATGGCAGCTGCGCCGTCACTGACCGGGCTGCAGTCCATAAGGTTGAGCGGTTCAGCAACGGGAGTTGCGCCCATTGCCTGCTCCACGCTGATCCTGTTCTTGAACTGCGCATCCGGATTCTTTGATGCGTTCAGGTGATCGTTCACAGACATCATGGCAAGTGCCTCCTTGTCAACTCCGAAGTCGGCCATGTATTTTCTGGCTGTAATGGCAGCAAGAGATGCTGGAGTTGCGCCGAAGAATGCCTCCCATTCCCTGTCAAGAACTGAACTTGTCAGATCTATTATCTCTGAGCCGTATACATCCGTCATCTTCTCCACGCCGCCAACCATCACCACATCGTATTCCCCTGACTTAATGGCCAGGCCGGCCTGTCTCACTGCAGCACCTCCTGATGCTGTGGATGCCTCGACCCTTATTGCAGGAATATGGTTCTCTGCAATTCCCGAGAAATCTGAAATGAGCGCACCGATGTTCTCCTGCCCGTTGATTATGCCGGCAAGGCTGTTGCTTCCATAGAGCACCTGGATATCCCTTGAGAATATGCCGGCGTTCTCGATGGCCTTCAGTCCTGCCTCAACAGCCAGTTCCCTGAGAGATCTCTCCCACAGTTCGCCAAACTTTGTCTCTCCTGCTCCTATTATGTAAACGTCACTCAACGCCTTCACCTACCACTATTTTCTTCTTGAATTTTGCATACATTGCGTAGTCCAGCCACCTGACCTTGCTCAGCATTTCCTTTATTGTGGGAGCGGCCTGTCTGTCCATCTCCTCTATTGCGTCTGTCACTGTGAGATCGAACGCATCGGATCCTGCGCCGGAACCGAATGAAGTCGCCAGTATCCTGTCACCAGGTTTGGCTATATCGAGTACCGCTGAAAGGCCGGTCATCATGGAGGCAGAATATGTGTTCCCTATTACAGGGGTCAGAAGACCGTCCTTTATCTGGGGTTCCGTGAACCCAAGGGTCTTGGCAGCTCTTGAAGGGAATTTCCCGTTGGGCTGGTGGAATACCGCATAATCATAATCAACGGGCTCAGTTTTCATTCTCTCCATCATCATTCTGGCTGCAGAAAGCGTATGCCTGAAATATGCGGGCTCTCCTGTGAATCTCTCCCCGTGGCTTGGATAGGGCTGGCCCTCCCTTCTCCAGAAATCCGGAGTATCGGAAGTGACCGAAAGAGTGCTGTTAATCTCGGCAATGACCTTTTCCTTCCCAACCACAAAGGCAGTTCCTCCGGCAGATGCCGTATATTCCAGAACATCACCGGGTGCACCCTGTGATGTGTCCGCACCTATTGCCATTCCATACTTGATCATGGAGGAATCCACCATGGCCTTGACGTTCTGAACGCCGGCCGTGCCTGCCTTGCATGCAAATTCATAATCGGCAGCAAACAGGGAGAAGTCAACGCCAAGTGCCGACGCAACTATTGTTGCGGTTGGCTTCACGGCATATGGGTGGGATTCAGAGCCTACGTATATTGCCCCAATTTCCTTTGGATCAATGCTCTTCCTTTTCATTGCATTCCTGGCAGCCTCCACCGATATGGTTGCAACATCCTCATCTGGGGCTGGCACAGATTTGCTCAATATGTATATGCCGTTTTTAAGGGCATCCACGTCCTCTCCCCATACCCTGGCTATTTCCTCAGGTTTTATCCTGAACCGGGGGATGTAGGAGCCGTATGTGACTATTCCAGACATCAGTACACCGAACTTGTGAGTGTGTGCATATATATAAAAATTCACGAAACACGATTCAGCATTTGCCGATTTTCCACTGTGATCTATCCTGAAATCCGGGTGAGCCTTCCCCACAGGAAAAACTGAATAATACTGTCAGATGCAATAATATTTATATGCTTTTTCACTAACCAATTTCATAAAGGTGAAATAATGGCCGATGTTAGCCTCAATCCCAACGAAAAGAAAGTTTATGATGCCGTAAAGAAACTTGGTGCAATTTCGGATGACAAGGTCAAATCTGCCGATGATATTATGAAAGCGGCAGGCGTGGGAAAGGCCATTGTGACTTCAGCGCTTCAGACGCTTGCAACCAAGGGGTATGTCAAGAGGGTTGCCAGAGCGAAAAGTGCTGGATATTACGCTATTAAGTAATCATATGGATTGTATCTGAATTCCATTAGATACTTTTATATTTTAAGTTTGCATCTTTTATTTGCGTCGAGGACGTATGTAGGTATATGGTCAGATGGGAACCATACATCAAAG
>JAKAQT010000083.1 GCA_021819605.1 Thermoplasmata archaeon | reverse complement strand
GGAAGATCGCATGAATGAGCTCAGGAATGTTCAGAAGGAGAGGCTGAAGAGAAGTGGCAATGAAGGAAAGATAAATAAGGCCAATGCCATGACATGAATATCATAGAACTTTTTTCATAGAAGCGCTATGAAACCAACGGAACGGTGGAAATTATACATAATGCAACACTTTTTCTTGGGACTTTCTGACATCTCCCACCGCTGAAGCATGTGGGGTTCTCACTTTTGCTCCGTTTTCGCCTTCATCCCTCACTATCATGACAGTTTTGCATGAACCTATTACAGAGTTCTGGCGTCTTTCCAGTCCTGAACGTTGCGCCTCTGTGGGTATCACTGATCCACATGCATGCATCCCTGTCTGCATGCAATGGGGATATGCCTTCTGCCCGTTCCTCTGATCAGACTGCAGAACGGAGACATTCCCAACCCATGCTGAAGTCCTTCCAGATCAATCACTGCATGGGGATTTTCATGCATGACTTCCTCATGATTTCACAGGAGCAGTTTCATGCCTGAATTTCAATGCCACTGCGAGATATATGGGTTCGCATTCACCCCACGACTCAAGTCTTGGGCTTTCTGCTTAAATGATCGTAATTTTTCTAATAAAACCTGACATATTTCAACAGGGCAAAAAAAAATTAACCATAAAGACCTGGTTTTTGTAAGCTGTCTATTTACCACTTCTCTGCAGAATCCTGTCAGTTTCACCTGAAAATCACTATACAATAGAATGACCTGCTCTGAGTTACCGCATTTCCGGAAACGAAGGATTTACTTATTGACACTAGTGGGTCTGCCCGGATTTGGACCGGAGTTTCCAACTCCCGAAGCTGGAAGGATACCAGGCTACCCCACAGACCCTTTCCTGGCAAGATAACATGCGTGGATATTTCATTTTCCCTGGTCTTTATAGCAAAATTCACCCGAATTGATTTGCTGTATTAATAATTTATGCAAGTGTAAGGGTATTTCATTCAATTTACCGCCTCATTTTATTTGGAACTACTATCGGTTTGATATTTCTTCGACATATGCCGAAAGCATACATTAACAGAAAGGGAAGAGCTTAAATATTTTACAAAATAAAGAGAATTAAGAGTTGGAATTGTCGCGAGTTCCTCCGTATTCCCTGATATGGCAGGAATAGCGCTATTCACATGGGTGCGTTGTGATGGAAAAAGAAAAACTGAAATCTGTCGAAGAGTGGATTGAGAGTGTTGTAGATCTGGTTACACCAGATAGGGTGGTATTCTGCGATGGTACCGAAGAGGAATACAAATCAATAATCAGAGAGATGCTTTCGAGCAATGAGCTGATCAAGCTCAATCAGGACACATACCCTGGGTGTTACCTCTCCAGAAGCGATCCACGGGACGTTGCCAGAACAGAGAAGGCTACATTCATTATATCACAGGACAGCAAGCAGGTGGGTCCCCTTAACAATCATATGTCCCTAGAGGAGTCAAACGGGATTGTTGACAGGCTGCTGAAGAATTCAATGAAAGGAAGAACCATGTACGTGGTTCCCTACATAATGGGACCTGAAAACTCCCCCTATGCAGAGGTGGGAGTAGAAGTTACAGACAGCCCTTACGTTGTTGTGAATATGTACATTATGACCAGAATGGGGCATGTTGCTCTCCAGAAAATAAGTGAACGTGGAGACTTCATAAGAAGCATCCATGCTTCCCGTGATCTTGACCCTGAAAACCGCTATATTCTTCATTTCCCCTGGGAGAGGCCCAGCATCGATGCACATGTTGTCAGTATAAACTCAGCCTATGGGGGCAACGCATTGCTCAGCAAGAAATGCCATGCCCTCAGGATTGCTTCTGTGGAAGCCCGCCAGCAGGGCTGGATGGCGGAGCACATGCTCATACTTGAAGTTCAGAATCCTGAAGGCAGGAAATATTATTTTCTCGCTGCGTTTCCAAGTGCAAGCGGAAAGACAAACCTTGCAATGATCAATCCCCCTGCTGAATATGCCAGGAAAGGGTGGAAAACACGCCTCATAGGGGACGATATTGCATGGATACATCTTGGTGAAGATGGGCGGCTGTACGCAATGAATCCAGAAAATGGATTTTTCGGAGTGGTGCCCGGGACAAACAGTAAAACGAACCCCAATGCCATGAAGTCCATTAGCCATGACACAATTTTCACAAATGTTGCACTCACGGATAAGAAAGAACCCTGGTGGGAAGGTTTGCCGGATACTGGCGGTGAAATTATTGACTGGCAGGGAAGAAAATTCATGAGGGGACAGGGAACAAAGGCTGCCCATCCAAATTCCCGTTTCACGACACCACTGGCAAATTACCCGGATCTTTCCAGTGAAGTCAATAACCCCAATGGAGTACCGGTGACAGGCATAATATTTGGAGGGAGGCGCGGGGACACAGTTCCCTTAGTGTATCAGGCTTTTGACTGGGTTCACGGCGTGTTCATGGGAGCAACAATGGGCGTTGAGCAGACAGCTGCAGCAGAAGGGAAAGTTGGAGACATCAGGAGAGACCCAATGGCCATGAGACCTTTCTGCGGGTACAATATTTCAGACTATTTCCAGCACTGGATTGACATTGGAAATCGCGCAAGCCATCTTCCAGGAATATTCTATGTAAACTGGTTCAGACGAGACAGTAAAGGATCATTCATATGGCCCGGTTTTGGTGAGAATCTGAGAGTGATTGAATGGATGATAAACAGACAGGAGAACCGTGCTGGAGCCATCAAGACAGAAATTGGCTACATTCCTGACGGCGATTTCAACCTGAATGGCGTGGATCTGCCGGATGATCACAGGAAACTGCTGTTCAAAATCGACAGGAACGAATGGAAAAAGGAGGTAACAGAAATAGGAAAGTACCTGGATTCACTGGGACCAGAGCTTCCCGGTAAAATAATGGAACAATATACAATGCTCAGGAACAGATTCCAGTTTTCCTGAGGCAAAATTATAATCTATTTTAAGATCAGTAAGACCTTGAGCCGCCGTAAGTGCGGTTTCCGGGTCTTCTTCTGTTATTGCTGTAACCGGGTCTGCTGCCCATATTCCTTCTTGGCCTCTGGCCACCGCGCATGCCCATTGAAATGCTATCACTGATGTGGGCAAAAGGTTCCTGATCCAGTTCTATCCTGCTCATGTGAATCTTCACGTTTTTCTCTATATTCTTTATGAGATTCATCTCGTCGTCATAAATTATGCTGAAGGCCGTTCCATTCTTGCCCATTCTTGCTGATCTGCCAACCCTGTGCACATAGACCTCAGGTTCCCCCGGAAGATCAAAGTTAATTACATCTGATACGTCGTCAATGTCAAGCCCTCTTGCTGCAACATTGGTAGCCACCAGAAACTGCGCGCTCTTGCGGAACTGTTCAAGTGAATGCTCCCTCTGTGCCTGTGTCAGGTCGCCATGCATAACCATTGCGGAATAGCCCTGCTTCACCAGTATCTTGTATATGTAGTCAGCGCCCCTCTTGGTCTCGGAAAATATGATGGATTTCGGAGGCTTGTATTCATTAAGGTAAGCCAGCAGAGTTGCAATCTTTGAATGATCAGCAGAGAATGCGTAGCTGTGTGATATTGTGTTAACTGTCAGAACCTTTTCTTCGCCAACCTTAATGAACTCAGGCTCATGCATATGTTTCTTTGCCAGTTTGAGGATCCTTTCCTGTACTGTTGCTGACAGCAGCATTGTCTGCCTTGTTGCTGGTGTCTTGGAAAGGATGTATTCAACATCCTCAATAAAGCCCAGATCAAACATAATGTCGGCTTCGTCAAGAACAACAAACCGAACTCTCGAGAGGTCAAGTTCTCCTCTCTTCATGAGATCGATAAGCCTGCCGGGCGTTCCAATTATGATGTTTGTTCCCCTGTGTATGTTCTGTATCTGCCTTTCAATGCTTACCTTTCCATAAACAACGGTTGATCTTATGCCAGAAGACATGCCCATCTGTGATGCAACCTCGTAAACCTGCAGTGCAAGTTCCCTGGTGGGTGCAACAATCAATGCTGCGTTTCTGTCTTTCTTCTCAAGCTTCTGAATGATGGGAATCAGAAATGCACCAGTCTTCCCGGTGCCGGTCTTGGATCTGACAACCATGTCAGTTCCTTCCAGTGCCAGAGGAATAGCTTTCTCCTGGACTTCAGTAGCTTCGTCAAAACCTATTTTGTGCAGTGAATTTAAAAGTTCACTTTTCAGCTGGAATTCTTCGAATTTTGTCATTTTAACACTCTTGCGTTGCGAACTCAGAAAAATTAAATGTTTCCTGCGTTATCGTCGGTTACTATATTCAGCACGAGTATATAAAAATGAGTTAGCCTGTGCGGACAAGAGCATAAATATATCGAAATGCAAAATAGCAACCGTTCCCATTATGATATCGGCTTCATCATGTTTTCCTCACCATTACGGTTATGGGGTTTTATGCCTGATTTCGCAGGCAACAACATTTTTTGAATTGACGCAACATGCATTTCACTTACGTTTTTCTCACGAGTGCTGACAACATCCTTAAAAAGAGTGCCCAATTTCCACATCATGGCAGAATTCAAATGCTTTGTATGCGGCAGGCCAGTTAAAACAGGAGAAAAATTCACGTTCACCAGGGATGGATCGGTTCACCTTGACTGTTTCGTGTCAAAACGCAGAAAAGAAGTGCCGCCGGAAAAACAGGAAGATCTGAGGATAATGGCAAACATACTTGACAGCGAACTGCAGCACCTGCTGAATATCCTTGCACTGCAGAACACGCCGGAATCTGTAAAGGAAAAAGTCCGGGTCAAATACAAGGATATTGAGAAGGCAGCCGGCGAAACAACAAGAATGATCTCTGAACTTTGAAAATCAACGGGACTCCTTTATCAAGAAATAGGGATTCTTTTTTTGGCCCTGATCATATACTATCTTGTTTGAGGTCTCAAGAGCCTCAGCAACCTTCTCTGCATCAAGTGCCGGATGTTTTCTGAAATTCCAGTACAGATCATATGTCTGAAGGAGGTATCTGGGGAAGCCGAAAAATTCCCGCAGATATTGTGGCATCATCTTAAGTATGAAGTTATAGGCATTGTTAACAAGCTGAGTCTTTGTGGCGCTTCGTTTAATGCCTTTCAGCTTATCTCTGAGGAACTTGTGTATGTAGAAGCTGTAAGACGCATAAAATTGAGCGAGCTGGTCCCTTACGGGCCCGAAACCGGTTTTCATCACCGGTGTAAGGACATCATATCTGTCCCAGTCAAGCGTGAAGAGTGCATTTGTTCTCAGGGCATCATCAAATATTCTTGTTCCCGGCAGGGGTGTGTAGATTGAAAATTGAACAGCGTCAGCGCCTGCGGCCTCAAGCTGCCTTGAGAAGCGTATTGTGGAGATTATGTCCCTGAATCTCTCATAGGGTGCCCCGATCATCATTCCTATGAGAACGATTATTCCATTCTGATCAAGAGTTTTAACTGCCTGCACGGACTGAGGTGTAAATTCGCCCTTATGCATTTTCTTCAGAATATCCTCGCTGCCGGATTCAACACCCAAAAACGATATGCGCATTCCGGCCTGTGATGCTTTTTTTATCAGTTCCGGATACTTTGCGGTAACATCGGCACGCATCTGCACTATCCATTTCATGTCAAGTTTTTCTTCTATGATCATGTCGAAAAGCTGTTCCCTGTGCTTCACATTTGGATGCACAACGAAAATGTCATCGGTGAAGAATATCCAGTTGTAGCCGGCGGCCTTGGCAAGGAGCATCTCCTCCAGAATACGCTCGTTTGATTTGTTTCTCCACATGTTGCCCCATGTTGGGGTCACTGAGCAGAAGTCGCATGCATACGGACAACCGCGGGATGTTTCAAGGCACATGACCTTATCATCTGAACCAAACACGGTGAAAGTATATTTTGAAGGGTCCAGAAGATCAAGCGGCGGCATGGGCAGGCTGTCCAGATCTGCAATGAGCTTTCTGGGGCTATTCCTCTTTATCATGCTGTTGCTCAGGTAGACAATACCAGGTATATTCTGGAATCCTGAGTTTTCAGCCACAGCTTTTGCAATTTCATAGATAGTCTCATCTCCTTCGCCAAGAACAGAAATATCAAAACCGGATCTTATGATCTCCTTTGGAAGAAACGTCGCATGGTGCCCACCGGCCACCAGAATTGTATCAGGGCTCTTCTCTTTTATCTTTCTGGCAATATAACCCGCTGTGTTATGCGCTGCTGTGGCGTGAAGGGTGATTCCAACAAGGTCAGGTTTGAATTTGACGGCCTCATCAACCGCATCATCCAGTGTGAGTTTATCTCCCTCCATATCTATTATCTTTATGGAACTGTCCGGAATCCTTCTGATTTCTCCGGCCAGCGTCAACAAGCTCAGCGGGGCAGGGAGAAATCCCCATTTGGTCATGTATGCGCTGCCAGTTCTGTTTGAAGGTCTTATAAGAACGGCCCTGATTGCCATATTTAAAAATTAAATTCAATTTCATATTCTTTGTGTCAATTTTTTGCTGACATTATTTTTATTATTTAATTTATAATTATTAATTTACACTGTAAAAAAGCTTTTTGCAATATATATTTTTCAGAGTGAAACCATCCTCACCATGTCAGTAGATAACAAGCCCTATCTAAATAAATTTAACCACCACCTGTTAACGAAGCCTAGTGCAACGCCTTTATAAAAGGGCTTTTTCAACAAAGTTAGACCAATTCTACTGTCCCAGTGCCATGGAAAGCAAGCAATGCCAAAATTCCGGGTTAATTATGCCGTAGCAGCCCATTATTCAGCAAAATGCAGTGAATAAAACATGTATAGAAGTTCTGCCATGTTGAGAATAGCAAATGCATTAAATCAGTACTTAACGGAGCTGAATAATGCTTACATTTCCCCGACCTTACGCTAGGATGCCGGGATCGGGGTTCGAACCCGAGACCTAGAT
>JAKAQT010000082.1 GCA_021819605.1 Thermoplasmata archaeon | reverse complement strand
TCTTTTCCCCTCTTCCGCTCCTTGTTATTGCATCCACGATTTCATAGGTGAGGGTACCGCTCCTTGATGCAACGGCCACGTCGCCCTGCTTGAAGATCTGGTTTGGCATTATGCCTATCTTGCAGTCAAATGGAACCGTGATCCCTGGACCGTTGGGGCCTATTACGGTTATTCCCCTGAGTTTTGCTTCATGGACAACTTCCATTGTGTCGTGGAATGGAACGTGTTCCGTCAGGATGTACACGAGCTTTATGCCCTGGTCTATGGCCTCGAAGGCCGCGTCCCTGACAAATGGTGCAGCAACAGATATCATTGTGGCGTTTGGCTGGAAGCCCATGGCATCAGCCACACTGTCCACAACCGGCACCTTGTCCTGGAACTTTGTTCCACCCTTGCCTGGTGAGGTTCCTGCTACGATGTTCGTCCCGAATTTAAGCATCTCTCCAGCGTGGAATGATCCCTGATGGCCCGTTATCCCCTGAACTATAACCCTTGTATTCTTATCTACCAGTACTGACATTTAAGCGCCTCCTGCAACTTTCACAACTCTCTCAATTGCTTCCATCATTGTGGGGAAAGATTCAATACCGTTGTCATTGAGAATTTTCCTTCCCTCATCCTCATGCACTCCACTGAGCCTGACAACAATTGGCTTAGTTATCTTGAACCGCTTCTTTGCAGCAGCGATTCCATTTGCAACTGTATCGGCCTTTGTCACTCCGCCAAAAATGTTCACCAGGATTGCCCTGGGGTCCGCTTTCAATACCAGATCAAAGGCATTCACCACAATCTCCACGTCGTCTGTTCCACCAAGGTCCAGGAAGTTTCTAGGCTTGCCCTTGTGAAGTGTGAGCGCATCCAGCGTGGCCATTGTCAGGCCTGCACCGTTTGCTATGACGCCAATCTGCCCATCCAGCTCTATGAATGAGTACCCTTTGGATTGGGCCTCAAGCTCAAGTGGGGTCTTCTCGGGGTCTGTTATCTTTATGTCCTTATGCCTGAACATGGAATCGTTGTCCATAATGACCTTGGCATCAGCTGCTATAAGGTTTCCCTCGGCTGTTTCAACAAGCGGGTTTATCTCAACCAGTTCGCAGTCTTCCTCCTGGAACACCCTGTACAGTTTTTCAAGAATATCCCTGAACTGTGCAGAGAGGTTTTTGTCAAACTTCATGAATTTTGCAGCTTCCCTGCCGATATAGTCGGAATATCCCAGCAGCGGATCTATCCGCCTGGTGAATATCTGGTTCTGGGGAACTGATTCGATTTCCACACCGCCAGATGGGCTTGTTATGAGCACAGGTGCGCGGTCTGACCTGTTGAGCGTAATGCTCACATAATACTCGTGCTTGATGTTAATCATGTCCTCAACGAGAACCTTTGTGACTGTGAGTCCCCGTATCTTTGCCCCAAGCAGCTCATTAACAGATGACTTGACTTCGTCGGCACTTCTTGCGAATTTAATGCCGCCGGATTTCCCTCTTCCACCCAGAAGAATCTGGGATTTTACAACTACCGGCTTTCTGTATTCCTTAATTTCTGAAGCCTGATCAACCACATAACTGTCAGGAACGGGTACACCATATTTTCTGAAGATTTCTTTACCCATGTATTCATAGAGATTCAATGAACCACCACTTCAGGATAGTTCCAAATTAGATAAAAACTTGTTTTGGTTTACCTCTTTCCTGCCCTTACCATATCACCATACATGGCAAGGGATGCCCGGCAGCCGTCTCCTACGGCAGTTGCTATCTGGGCCTCTGTATCCTTGACCACATCGCCTGCGGCGTATATGCCGGCAACACTGGTCCTTCCCTTCCTGTCAGTCACAATATATCCGCGGTCAGAAAGCTCCACTCCGGATGATTTCAGGAAATCTGTCTGCGGCACCAGGCCAACGTAAATGAATACCCCGTCAGTTTCCACTACTGATTCTTTCGCGGAATTCCTGTCCCTGTACCGGACACCTGTGACTTTCTTTCTATCTCCCGTTATCTCAAGGACCTGTGCATTTGTTATGTATTTGATGTTCCTTGATTTTATGCTGTCCTCATAGGCCTTTTCGCACATGTAATGGTCCATGTATTCCAGGACAGTCACAGAAGATGTATACTCACTCATACTTATGGCTGCTATGGCACCGGAATTACCACCGCCGATTACAACCACCCTCTTGCCCTTGAACAGGTAGCCGTCACAAGTTGAGCAGTAGGAAAGCCCCCTTGAATAGTACTCATTCTCGCCTGGTACGCCAAGATGCTTGTGGGATGTGCCCGTGGCAACAATTACTGATCTGCAGGTGAATTCTCCTCTTGACGTTTCCACCGAAAAGCCCTTTTCTGTCTGCTTTACTGATGTAACCTGCGTGCTGTCTATTATCTGAGCATATTCCTGTGCATGTTTTGCGAAGTTTGATGCAAGATCGGTTCCTTTTATGGCCTTGAACCCAAGATAATTTTCAACCAGTGGAGCTTCTGCTGTCAGGCCGCCTGCCACACTCTGATCCAGTATTACAACTTTCAGTCCGGACCTCGCTGCGTAAACAGCAGCGGACATTCCGGCCGCACCTGATCCTATAATCATTGCATCAAAGTCGCGGGTTTCTATTTTCTGGCTGGACATTGACAGGTTAAATTCCATAACACCGAATTGCCACATTGTCTAAATATTTACCTCAATTCAGCAGGTGAAAATGCATCATGAAATCTGCAAGTGAGTGCAATTATACATTGTACTGCATACAAATGTATTTATTCGAATAGTTGCTCAAGAGACTGTCTCGGTGAATTATTGAGGAAGAGAATACTGAAGATCGGCCTGATTATGCTTGTTGTTGGAATAGTTATTTCAGGTGTCGGCCTATTTGCTGGAGACAGCCTCATTCATACATATACAGATTTCACCCATGAATCCACAAGCGGACTGTATGTGTCACAGCCACTGAACCTCAGCAGCTCTGCCGCCGTAACAGTAATCGGCATATCTTCAAGCCCGAAATTTTATTTCATGAATCAGACCGACTATGATACTTATGCCAATGTGGCATCACCATCATCCTCAAATATATCATCTCACAGCCTGAGTCCTTCGGTGGATGAAAGCATTGCCGGCACAAATGAGCAGATCTTTGATGCACACGTCCCCGGAACATACTATCTGATCTCGTTCAGTGCACCCAATATATCATACAGCATTGATTCAAATCTGCTGCAGGCAGCCATTTATGGATTTCTTCTTGTTATTGGCATACTGATGGCCATAGCAGGATTTGTCCTGACAATAGTGGGCCTGGCAATGAGGCCAAAAATGCAGAATCCTGATGATCTTATGGCACAGTATGAGAAGAAAAACTGACAATTTGAAATGGCATAATCCTCAAAATAAAAAATTTTTTGCCAGGTATGGAAAATATGTGTGTTAATAAAAAAGATATTTTTGGATGGTTCTCAGTATGGTGGCATTCCGCCCATACCGCCCATTCCACCCATGCCGCCACCCATTCCAGGCTGGCCGCCTTCTCCACCGCCGGATTTCTTGCTGGCTATGACATCATCTATTCTCAGTATCATTGTTGATACTTCCACAGCGCTCTCCAGTGCGTGCTTCTTTACTCTGAGCGGGTCAAATACTCCCACCTTGTTCATGTCGCCCACACCGTTCTTTTCGATATCAATGCCGTACGAGAAATGCCCTTTCTCGTGCTCTGATTTCAGCTGGATCAGGGTGTTTATTGGGTCCATTCCAGCATTCTCTGCAAGTGTCCTCGGGATTATCTCAAGGGCCTTTGCGAATGCTTCGATTGCCAGCTGTTCCCTTCCTCCCACTGAATTTGCAAAGGCTCTGATCTTCATGGCCAGTTCAGCCTCGATTGCTCCTCCACCGGGAAGATACATGCCGTCTTCCTTGGTGATGGCAACCACCCTTATGGCGTCATTGAGTGATCTCTCTATCTCTGATACAACATGATCCGTTCCGCCCCTTATGAGTATGCTTACTGCCTTGGGATTTGCACAGCCTGTAATGAAAGTCATCCTGTCATCGCTGATCTTCTTCTCCTCAACTTTCTCAGCTTTACCGAGCGCGTCGGGCGTAAGATCGTCAAGGTTTGTCACCATTTTTGCACCGGTGGCCTTGGCCAGTTTTTCCATGTCGCTCTTCTTGACTCTCCTCACTGCGTATATCCCTTCCTTTGCCAGGTAGTGCTGTGCAAGGTCATCAATGCCTTTCTGGCAAAGAAGTACATTTGCACCGCTCTTCTTGATCTTCTCAACCATTGTCTTGAATGTGTCAGATTCCTGGTTGAGGAAATCCTGTATCTTGGACGGGTCTGTTATCTGCACCTTTGCTTCTATCTCAGTCTTCTTGATCTCAAGAGCGGAATCAATGAGGGCAATCTTTGCGTTCTTCACAACAGAAGGCATCTTTGAGTGCACCTTTTCCTTGTCGATAACAAGTCCGTTGATGAACTGGGTGTCGTTTACCCCTCCGCCGTTCTTCTTGTCGACCTTTATGTTGGCTGTGTCAACAACAATCTTTCCATCCCTGTTTTCCGCAACTGCGTTCACAGCCTTTACAACGAGATCGCTCAGGAAATCGCTTGAAAGGCTTGTGTTCTTGCCGGATAGGGCTGTGATGGATATTTTCTTCAGAGTTGCGTCGTCCGTGGCCTTCAGGGCAACCTGTTCCATGTTCTTCTTGGCCTCGTTTACCGCGAGACGGTAACCGTTGGTTATGACCGTGGAATGTACACCCTGTTCAAGCAGCGTCTCCGCCTGCTTCAGAAGCTCGCCTGACAGTATGACGGCAGATGTGGTTCCATCTCCAACAGCACTGTCCTGGGATTTTGCGACCTCCACGATCATCTTTGCAGTCGGGTGGTCAACATCCATTTCCTTCAGAATTGTGGCCCCATCGTTTGAGATAATTATATCCCCGATGGAATCAACCAGCATCTTGTCCATTCCCTTAGGCCCAAGAGTGGTCCTGATGGCATCTGCGATGGTCTTGGCTGCCTCAATATTGTTTTTCTGGGCATTCTTCCCCTGTTCTCTTTGCGTTCCTTCTTTAAGTACGAGTATTGGCATCTGTCCTGATAACATCTGACTTTCACCTCAAGTAGGCAGATAAATATGTTCTTCAATATAAACTTTTTTAATCGGTCTTCTTCTGTAAAAGAGATTTGCATTACATCTTTTCAACATTTTCGTTGATATCCCTTAGTTTACGCTCCTTCATGTGCTCCGACTTCAGCCGCCCCAGTGCATAATCAGATGTGTCAACAAATTTGAGAAGTGAAGAAAGCTCGGGATGGACTGACTTCACGGCACCATACATGTCGGATGCTATTCGCCTCAGATCGTAGTGGGCCTGGGGAGTGGCCCTGAGCTCACAGAAAAATGTCAGTTCCCTCAGGTTCAGGTATGCCGAAACCGGATATCTGTACGCATAGGGGACAGAATACTGGGCAATCATGGGCCCATCCTTCTTCACGATTGCTTTCCATAGTTCCTTGCCTCTCTGCATCAGCTCATGGAATTCGCCGGAGTCCTGGAACAGATCAGGCGTGTCATAACCATACAGCGCGGTGAGAGGTTTCCTTACAATGCTGATGAACCTGTGCCTCTGAAGGTCTCTGAATGCACCATAGTTTGTATTGATCTGGAAGAGATACCATACAGACTCAAAGGCCCTATGCAGCTTATGCCTCCGGTTTTCCCTCATATCAGCAAGTCGCCTTATTTTTTCACCGAGCATATGGTCCTGCATTTCTCCGTTGGAAAGCATCAGAGTCTGAAGATCGCCGTATCCGCACGAGAATTCATAAATGGAGAGGGACCGAACCAGTGCCTTTCTCCGGTCATCAGATTCCAGGAGAGTGACGGTTTGGGGCTGCGCTGTGACATCAAAATCCGGCTGGGCACTGAAATTTGCCAGTCCCGACATATAACTTATGAGCTCCTTACCATGATCTGAGACTGCAGATTTAAGCAGTTCCGGGAGTTCTGTGCTGAGTTCTGAATAAAGCTCAGATGCAAGTTTCACAGCTTCCGGAAGTCCTGTGCTCTGAAGTTTCTGGATGAGATTTATGAAAGATCGGCCATTGCCAGAAATGCCTATGTTTGTCAGTGTGGAGCCGGGAAGGAGGAACCTGAGATCGTCAAGGGCCCTGGCTCTTACTGCCGAATTGTAGGATTTTTCCATGGTTTTCCTCTCCATCTCACCGGCATCTGAGATCTTCATTGTGGAAGGCCCCTCTGAAAATAGCATGCCATCCAGCGGGAATTTCCTCTTGAAAAAATTCTGTGCCGCTTCATAATTCCTGGAATAGAAGTCGAAAAGATCGTTGCAGTACTGCTCATAATCTGCCGCATTTGGTCCGGTGATGCCAGCGGTTTCGGCATCCATGAACGGGTATCTGCCCGATGATTTCCTGTCATACCGGACATATCTGGACGATTTCTCAAGGAAGGATAGGCCAACCCGCAGTTCCTCCATAATCTTGCTTGCTATGTTGCTCACGTTCTGGACTGCAACCTGCGCGGTCACCAGTTCAGCGATGGATTCGTCCCCATATTCAACGAAGACTCGCCTGTAGAAATCTTCTCCTTTTTTCTCATTTCCGGAAAATTCCTTCCGGTAAACATCCCTGATATCCAGTTCGGATGCCCGGCTGTACCTGGAAAGAAGTGCGCCCCTGTCTATCATCCGGTCAAGCTTAACCAGGAAAACATTTCTGTCGTAGTTGGAAAAATCAGTCACAAAAAAAGAATATGGGAAAGTTGTAAAGAATTTTTGCTTATTCCTTCGCAGGAACAAAATAGACATCTGTAGGACTTATCTGCAGATTCCTCCGGAACCTTGCCTTAACCTTCATGCCTATCTTGATATCCTCCTGGTCTGCACCAATGAGCCTGGCCATGAAGAGCGAATCCACCCCGTCAAATTCAACCATTATGAGGTTGAAGGGAGTTTCAGGCAGGAATTTCTCACTCCCGAAATAGCAGGTGGTGTAAGTGTGCACTCTGCCCTCATTGGGAAGCTCATACCAGTCTGTCTCGGAGCCA
>JAKAQT010000081.1 GCA_021819605.1 Thermoplasmata archaeon | reverse complement strand
CGGCTTCATTCCATCACCTCCAGAAGTTCTCCAAACGAGGCTGGCGGGGCTCCGTATTCCACTTCATACTGATTTATCAGTTTCTCTATCTGCGTCGTATCTAGGCCAATCTTAAGCCCACAAACAAGAAGCTTGGAGGTCATAGGGCTGCCTCCGGTACCGGGTATAAATCAACCCAAGGCGGCAAATCCCAGTGCTCCCACTAGTCACACGCATATTTTTTTCTCATTACAAAATCAAGTTTTTCCGCTGTTCTGTGGTTTCTGTATCAAATGAAAATCCACTTCATCTATTGAGTTATTCTGTAATTTTATGGGATTTTTGCACCCAGGCAACGAGGAGCATCTGCATCAAAACCGGTTTCATTCTGACCAGCAGTGTTTTTGAAATGAGCATTTTGAGCTTTATGAGGGGCCGATATCCCTGGAGTACTTGTATTGAAAATAGGTAAGGCCAAATGGTGGCCTGAAATTAAGGGGGTTTGATAGGATTCATTGCCCCTGACCCAGAGAGAACCCGGGTTTTCCGTCAAATGTGAAAAGCCCTTCGGTTTTAACTGGAGGATATCCTGACCTGACAAGCCGGGTTAGCAGCTTAAGTATATCCTCATCAGATACAGTCTCCTCCGATCTGGGCGACTGGAACCTGCAGCGCCAGTGATCAACACAAAAAGTCTCAGGCATGCCACCTGGATATACCTTGGTTCCCCTGTTTGTGATCATCGTCAGTGAAAACTCAGGTCCTGCAACTGTCTCAAGGCTCTTCCCAAGTACTTCAGGATTCCCCTGCCAGTCCAGAAATACGTCAATACCAACAAGTTTTTTATCTGGTTTTTTCCCGGGTTTAAGTTTGATCTGAATCGGCGGAAGCTTATCCGGGTAGCTGACTGCTTTGAGCTTTGTCGGCTTCTGCCCCATTCTGCTTATGACAGCTTCGGCAAACTCTCTGGTGCCAACCTTTTCGGTTGAAACTTCAGGATCATATATGTCGTAGGTATGAATTCCATCCTCAATGGTCTTGAGCCATGCATTATGCACGCGTTCAGCCACCTGTCCCTGCCCTATGTGGACCAGCATCTGAACTGCAGCAAGAAGCAGGCCAGATGGATTCGCAACATTCTGCCTGGCCCTCCTCGGGGCAGATCCGTGTATGGCCTCAAACATTGCAATGCCGTCCCCCACATTGGCACTTCCGGCAAGTCCAACTGATCCGGCTATCTGTGCCGCAACATCGGAAAGAATGTCCCCGTAAAGATTTGGAAGAACCAGCACGTCAAAATCCTCAGGAGTGTCAGCCAGCTTTGCCGCGCCTATGTCAACTATCCAGTGTTCGCTCTTAATGTCCGGGTATTCCTTCGATACTTCATCGAAGACTTTGTGAAATAGCCCGTCTGTCATCTTCATTATGTTATCCTTGGTGAAGCATGTTACCTTACGCCTTCCGTATCTCCTGGCGTATTCAAAGGCATACCTGATAAGCCTCTCAGATCCGGGTCTTGATATGAGCTTCAGGCATTGTACAACTTCATCCGTCTGCCTGTGCTCAATACCTCCGTAGAGGTCCTCCTCATTTTCCCTTATTATCACCACGTCCATTTCCGGATGCTTGGTATATACAAATGGCGCATAGGAAGGGCACTGCCTGACATTTGCATAAAGCCCGAGAGTTTTCCTGATGGTGACGTTCAGGCTCTTGAAACCCCCTCCTTCAGGTGTAGTGATTGGTGCCTTCAAAAAAACTCTGGTCCTCCTCAGTGACTCCCATGCCGACGGCTCTATACCGGAGGTGATTCCCTTCAGATAGACAGATTCACCTATCTGAATGGGCTCGATCTTCAGCCTGGCTCCCCCGGCCATTATTATTGATAGCGTTGCCTCCATAATTTCCGGGCCTATCCCATCCCCATAAGCAACGGTAATTGGTCTTGCAGACTTATCTTGCTCGTTAGATTGCATCGGTACCCGGATGAAATTGCCAATACTTCAAACTTTGGATCATAGGGCAACACTGGTGAAGATGGCAATGAAAAGTTTTACCTGCTCCTCCGCTGGAACGGTTTCAGGTTGGGCTTTCAGTTATTTCAATTCACAATGTACCTGATAGTCGGGGCAGGCCTGAACGTTTTCATCAATTGTTTAATTATTGGTTAAGCGATATACTGTCATAAATGAACAGATACCTGACTACAGGCCTCATCACAATGATGTTTGCTTCTGTGTTCCAGTACTCATGGAATGCATTTGAACTCACTCTGCCCATTGTGTCGGGCATAGACAAATATACCCTGAGCCTTGTCTTCACACTGTTCATAATCATATCCTCGGTATCACAGATATTCTCGGGCATTTTTGCTGATTACATTGGCCCAAGGAGGGTTTACCTTGTCTCACTGATAATTTCAGGCGCAGGCCTGATACTTTCAAGCCAGTCCAGGAATGTTTCAGAATTTGCCCTTTCCTGGCTTGTTGGATCCATTGGAGAAGGCTCTCTTTACGGGATTTCAGTCAATATGGCCCTGAAGTGGAATGAGGGAAACAGGGGCTTTGCATCTGGATTTGTTGGCATGGGTTTCGGGATTGGTGCTGTGTTTGCAAATCCATTCATTTTCATTTTCAAAAACTTCAGGCTACCCATGCTCATTATCGGGATACTGATGCTGCTGATACTACTGGCTCTCTCACGATTCATAGATTATCCAGTTTCTAAGAGCGGCAGATCACCTGCCAGCGTCATAAGGGAAGGCCGGTGGTGGCTGATCTTTTCATCCTATTCCTTTGCAGGATCACCACTTCAGCTGTTTTCCTTTTTCCTGCTGTTTCTTTCTCTGAAATTCGGCATATCATACCTGGTGCTGGTGACCATAATATTCCCGCTCATAAGCGGTATAGGGCGTCCCTTTATCGGAAAGATATCTGATGGCATCGGCAGGACAAGAGCCATAATATTCATTCTCGTATTCATACTGGTTGGGTCAGTTCTGGCTTATCTTGGAACTGAAATATCAATACTTCTTGCTTCCATTCTTATTGCGCTATTCGGGGGTTCACTCTTCACCCTGTATTCATCACACGTCAGCGATCTGTATGGTTCAAAATATTCTACTGCTAACAACGGAATCCTCTACTCTGGAAAAGCAGTTGCTGGAATAGCAGGCGTATTCATTTTCACCATTATAGACACGTCATATGGAATAGGCAATGCCATGTATTTCATAATGCTCCTGGGAATACTTTCCATTGTAACATTCCTTATAAGTACGGCGCATTCCAGAACGATTATGCCGGATAGTGCCTCAGCAAAAAGGTGAATGGGCACCCGAGAAGCGTAACCCCTGCAGGAACTGGTCAGGCTGCAGTGCTCTCCTCCGTTTTTACTTCGAATGCGCGCATCATTGACCTCATGGCGAAATAGGTGAGAGGCGCAACTGCTATGGCAATTATTGCAGCTCCTTCAAGCACAAGGGGAAAATAGATAAATCTGGATAGTGCAGAAAACAGCAGTGCCATTACCGGTGAGGCTCCTGCTGAAAACAGAACCGATATTGAATTGTACCTTCCGGTGAGATCATTTGGTATGACTTTGAGCGAGAAGGCCGAAAGCTGCACGTTAATGATTATAACATCTACACCCATTGCCAGCGTCAGCAATGGCTCAATGAAGACATCCGGATCAATGGCTACTGCCAGCAGCAGGATACCGATAAACAGTACCTCTATAGTGACAAGCATTAAAGAAAGCTTCGAAGAAATCTTCCCCATGGAGATCAGCAATCCCCCGAGAACTGAACCAATTGGAAATCCCAGCAGGAAAAGTGTATAGTAATAAGCAGGAGCATGCAGAACTATCCTTATGAGTCCGGAACCATAAACATCAAGTGAGATGAACAGTCCATTGAGAATCAGGCTCAAGACCAGCAGAAAGGCCATCTTGCGAATGAAAACGAACACTTCACCGTAGTTCTTTCCATGGGTATCGGCTCTTTCCATAACAATTGGAAAACTGAGGGCCGCAGCAAGAAAAGCCAAAGCAACAAGAAAGATCCTGAGGTACAGTATTCCAAGATAGATCATTGCCCCTCCCCCAATTATCCCAAGTATTTCTGAAATTGCAGTTCCGGTCTGATTCATGGATACTGCTTTTCCATACTGATCCTCCGGCATGATGCTTTTTATCATGCCCTGCAGGGAATCGGAAGCGACCCATGCCAGCAGGGATGACACCAGGTCCACAACCATCACGATCAGAATGGTGTCTCCCAGGAAAAGGAGCGAGTAAGCCAGCACAAGGATTGCATCTGCAATGAAAAACACCCTGCTCCTGTTCCTCCTGTCCAGCAGATGCCCCTCCGGAACAACTATCAGGAGGTAGCCCAGCAGAGAGAAAGCGGGAACAAGGCCAGCCAGAAAAACAGAGTGAAATTTTGCTACAAGTTCCCAGATGAAGTAGACATAGAACAGGAAAGTGCTTGCCTTTGCCAGATTCCTGGCAATAAGGAATCTGTAGAATATGCGTCTGTTTCTTTCTATGTATAAGTTATCGTCCGTCATATAAGTACACTTATACGTAATGTTTATGCTTATAGATAAACTTATCCATTAATGGAACAGAATCAGCGGATCGAAACACTATTATCGGCCATATCCAACAGGACAAAGCTTTCCATTATCACCCTCCTGGTTCGCAGGAAGCGAATGACGGTGACACAGATGTCAAAGCTCATCGGAACAACAAGATCAAACCTTTACCAGACTGTGGGGGACCTTGTAAGCAGCGGAATCATAAATGGGCCGGAGGCAGTGGTGAACAGGAACTATGTGGAGAAATATTATACATTGAATGAGTCCCTCTTCCAGGAACTGGACTCCGAGGTGTGGAGCAGGAGGCTGCAGTCGCTCTCAGAGGATCAGTCAAGGGAGATAGTGGTATCATTTCTTCTGTCCCAGTCGATGAATCTGCAGATCATAGCGCAGGAGATCCAGATGTCTCCGGAAAAAGCGTCACCAAGAATCAAGGAGTTATTGATGGGTGACAGGATACTCATGAGTTATGGCAGAATATCTGATGCAACATACAACCGATTTCTCGATCACGAGAAAGACCTTATCAAGATATTTCAGAAGAATCCAGATGATGATGGGGACAATACATACGTGATTCTGGGGATTCCAGGACTCATTGACTTCCGGGAGCCTGAAAAATTCAGCCGCAGCAAACCAAAAAGGAGGGAATGACAAAATTTATTAGAAGAAAGGCTTCGTCTGATCATGTCATACACATCTGAAATAAGCAGGCGAAACCCCGGACTGTTCATTTTTATGGTGGATCAGTCCAGATCCATGAGCCACAAACTTGGCGGCACCCTGAGATCAAAATCGCAGGAGGCTGCTGATGCCATAAACAGGCAGATTTATGAGCTCATATACAGGTGCACGAAAACAGATGGCGTCAGGGACTATTTTGATATTGGAATAATCGGCTATGGCGCCGTTGCTGATACTGCCGCGTCACTGCTGAAGGAAGCTGACATAGTTCCAATTTCAAAGCTGGCTGCCAGCCCTCTTAGGATGGAAAAGAGGACGGAGAAAGTCACTGACCCGGACGGAAATGAGGTTGAAACCGAATTCGAATTTCCGGTGTGGTTTGAACCGGTTGCCAATTCCAACACGCCCATGGTGAAGGCATTCCAGCTTGCAAAGGCATGGATCGATGACTGGTCTGCTGAGCACAGGGATTCCTATCCGCCTGTTGTGATAAATATATCTGACGGTGCAGCAACCGACGGAGACCCCATGAAGATTGCCAGGGAGATCATGGAAATGAGCACTTCGGATGGCAAGGTGCTTCTCTGGAACTGCCATCTGTCGGAGCTGAAGGGAGCAAAGCCACTGGCGTTTCCAGCAGATCAGGCTGTCCTTCCAAGGGATGACAAGTTCGCACAGCAGCTTTTCGGCATGTCAAGCGTCCTTCCAGACAGCTTTCTGAGCATTGCGCAGGAGCGGTCGCTTGATGTGAACAGCAACTCCCGCGCATATGTATTCAATGCGGGGCTTGATGAACTGCTGGAACTGCTTGATATAGGAACAAGGGCCCCAACAGAAAATCTTCAATGAGCGGCATTCAGGTCCTGGGATTCAGGATGAGCAAGCTTGGCAACAGGTCCACGGACTGTGAGGATTTCTATAGCTGGGACCTTGCCAGGATGAAGTTTGCCATGGCAGATGGTGCCAGTTCCTCCATTTTTTCCGATATCTGGGCCAGATCCCTTACACAGGCAGCAATGGATGAAAACCTCTCGCTGGATGACAGCCCGGATTCCCTGCTCTCAAGCGTGATGAAGGCCGCCAGGAAGAACTGGTATGGCGGTATACAGTGGGCCGGGCTTCCATGGTTCCTTCGCAACAAATCCGTATCTGGATCACACTCAACTCTACTGCTGATGCAGGCATGGCCCCTTGCGTCATCGTACCGATATTCTGCCGTTGCCGTTGGTGACACCTGCATGTTTATCCTGAAGGGCAACCAGATCGAGGATTCTTTTCCATTGAAGCAGTATTCCGATTTCGGAAACACTCCGTCACTGGTATGGAGTGGGAAGGGAAGCCCCATATCGGCAACTGTCAGGATGTCACTTCCAAAATATTCCACGGCATCGGGCACCATTGCCCCAGGCAGCACTGTTATACTGGCAACAGATGCCATATCAAAGTGGATCATGGAGCATGGTAAACCGCAGGAAATCCTGGAAGTAATGGGCAATGATCATGCAATGAAGGGATTCATATCCAGGGAAATCAATTCCAAAAGGATGCGGAACGACGACACAGCAATCATAGTAATACGCATCATGTGACGATCTGGTCAAGGGAAAAGCCATCCCACAAAGGATCCTTTGACAGGTACTGGAGAAGAATATCCATAATCTTCTTTATATTCCTGCTCCTGGTTTTCTTGAGCTCAGAGAAAACGGACGATTCTGATGGTTTCAGGAAATCAGGTTTCCTGAGTATAAGGCAGTCCGGATCGTCGCCGTTGAATTTCTTCCACAGCTCCGGCTTTATGGCGAGCGCCTGCATGGCCAGC
>JAKAQT010000080.1 GCA_021819605.1 Thermoplasmata archaeon | reverse complement strand
TTCCGATCTAACTCGTAGGTTTCAATATAACTCCTGATAACGTACTGCAGGCTCTTATCATCAACGTATTTCGGGTTTGTCTCATAGAATTTTTTTATGGCATCATAGTCCCGATCTTCGTAGTACAGGCGGAGCAGAATATTCACTATGTCGAGGCAGTTCGCGAATTCTTTGCAGAAACGCAGGCTACGCAGAATCAGCTCAATTGCATCCGTCCTTCTGCCGGTTCTGACCAGAATGTCAGAATACAGCCTTACGGTATCAAGGTCCCCCGGTTCATTCCTGTTCAGGTTTCTTGCAACCTCCAGTGCAAGTTTCGTATCGCCGCTGTCAAAGGTCTTCCGGGCAATGAGCTTGCCCAGCCACACAAAGCCCTCATCAGAATATATCTTCACAATGAGGTCGCGAACGTCCCTGTTGTACCACAGTGTCTCAACTGCAGCCTTCAGGATTTCCTGGTCTTCCTGCCTCTTGAATGTAACTCTTTTCAGAAGTGCCAGGGCCTGTGGTATCTGCGAGGTTTTCTGGTAGAGCTTCAGCTGAAGCAGGTCATTCTCGTTTTTAGACATGATATCCTGTGCTTTTTCATACTGTCCCACCTCAATAAGCGCATTCAGATATCCGGGGATGGTGAGGGGATCAACACCCATCTGGATGGCTGCGTCGCAGTGGTTCAGGGCCTGGTCGTATTTTCCCATGCTGTTCAGGACGCCTGCCAGAAGTATCTCTATCTCTGGAGTCCTGTTCTCCGTTTCAAGATCGCCCAGGAACTGTAAGACCTCGTCAGGTTTTCCCGCATCCTTGAGCATAGCCATGTGCAGGTCAATGTCCTGGCGACTGAACTGCCTGGTGCGGAACAGCATCAGTGATTGCTCAATGGCACTCTGGAGATTTCCGCTGTTCCTTAAAACATCCCGCCTTATCCTGAAAATCCAGGGGTTATGGGACGTACCTGATCCGATATATGAGAGGAAATCCGAGGCCATTTCCCAGAATTTGTTTCTGCTTGCGAAGGAATGGAATGCTCCCAGATCCATCATCTCCAGAGAACCCAGTGATACCAGTTTCTCTGCATGCTCCCGGATCTTTTTTGTTTCTCCGTAAATCATGGCAAGCTCCACTGCCAGGATTAGAAAATCACAGTTCAGAAGCTTGTCAAGAGATGCGTCCACGTTCTTCCTGGAAGATGTATAATCCCCCCTCTGGAAATCAATCATTGCCATCAGGTAGAGATAGAAAGGGTCCTTCTGGTTTGAAGCAGCCCTGATCAGTTCCCTTTCAGCCCGATCCAGTTTCCCGTTCCTGACGTAGGTTTCCGATATGGGAAAGAGATACTTCGCAGAATCCATGATCTCTTCACCTATTTTCCCTTCCGTGGCCTGCTGGATCAAGTCCGCCGTAGCCTTTGCAGGCCTGAAAATTGGTTTAGAAAGAGCATTCAGAAGATCATCCGGCATTTTACGGCCCGAAGAGACGTAAAACCAGGATTTTATAAACGCCAGGGCAGTGGACGGATACTTATCAAGGAACTGCCCATCTATGCTGCTGTAATCAGAGGGAACTCCTCTCAGACGATCGGTGATAATTTTCAGGGCAGCAGTTTCCTCACGATGGAGTATTATGAAGCTTTCAAGTTCCTTGAGATTCTCGTCCAGCCTGACGTTGAAAAAGACTGAATCCAGGATCAGTGGATTTTCAGCATACGCAGGTATAGATGACAGAGCTTTGATGGCTTCATGCTGACGATCCATATAAAAGAGAGAGGAAATGTAAAACTCCATTCTAGACTGCCTGATCTGTTGATACCTTTCCATGAAGGAAAGAACCTGATCGTATTCTTCGCGCTTGAAAAGTAAATCAACGATGTAGGTTGCATGTTCCTCCGATTTCGGGTTAATCTTGAGAATTTCAAGGGCCGTGTTATATGCATCATTTGTGTTGGTAAGCTTGACCAGGGTCCTGAATTTCATGTTCAGAAGGTCCAGATTGCCCTGGTTCGCGGCGAGGCCTTCAGTTATATCCTTGAGGGCCTCACCGAACATTGATTTCTGTATTTCAGCGTCAATTTTCCTTGAAAGAAAGGATGGATCAGAGAATATTGCGGGATATGCTTTTGACAGTTCCAGGAATTCATCCATGAGCCCCTGGGAATAGGCAATGTCAAGAGCTGTTCTTGCCAGTTCCAGGCTGTCCTTGCTCCCCTTCAGGATTTCCTTGATTATTTCATAGGCTTCGACCTTCTCCCCGGATGATAGAAGTATCTTCACTTTCTGTCTAAGAAGTTTATCATTTGATTTCCTGGAATTTAGGGCATTGTTGACAGCATCAAGTGCACTCTTCCAGTTGCCTGAAAGTAACAGGGAATCAGTAACCACAATTATGTCATCTACATCCTTCAGATCGCCGAAAGGAAACCCGTCAAGGAATCTTATTCTATCTTCAGCTCCAGCTTCCCCAATCAGCTTCAATCCCAGTATGCGAAGCCAGGTTTCGTTCCCCAAATGATCAGAGATGATCTTCAGTACCTCAAGTGCCTTTGGATCATTCGTAAGCCCTGCATACTCATAAATTATGGACTTTGCTTCAGTTGAACCAACCATTTTCCAGTCAATTGAGTCCAGGAACTGGGTGCGCATTATGCCAGATCTGCCGTAGATATGTGCCAGTAACACCTGATTCTGAACTCCTGTTTCCGCAATTTTTTCAATAATCGATAACTCACGTTCAGGAATGGACTCTGGAGAAAATGTACTGATGATGCGCTCAGCGTCGCTCGGCGACCCATTATCAAAAGCGGATGAGCATTTCTCAGCCAGAGGCAAAAGTAACTCTTTATTTTCCGCGATCTTCTGGATACTGAGGATCAGAATTATAGAATCGGCAGGGGCTGATTTGCAGGTTATTTCCAAGTAATGCTGGAACGATTCCAGAAGGCTGCTGGTGATCTCCATGCCTGAGCTTCCTTCCGCAGTAAGATATGATGTTATGTTCTTCAGCAACTCCGCCGGGGGGGTATTCGCAGTACCGGCATCAAGGAAAGCCTGCTCAAGCAGTTTCACCATCTTTCTCTGTGAAACTCCATCTGCCATTTTCACACTACATTCATAATTCTATATTATTATTGTTGTCATTTGCAGTTTTTCAGCAGTGAAATCTGTGGATTAAACGTTTGCAAGCGTAAAAAGGAGGTCACAAACGCATGCATTTTAACATCAAGCTCAGATGGCTCCCCCAAGCATAATGGAAGTCAGGTAAAGGGTTCCATACATTACAAGTGAGATTATCCAGGTCATTATGACAAAGTGATGAAGACCATGAATAACCCTGCCACCATCTGCAAATTTCAGTGCTGTTCCGGCTATGAATGAATGCAACATGAGTATGACCACCAGGAACACCTCGATCATCAGAATTGAGGAGGCGGGCTGTGAAACAAATATCCCAAAGGAATCCAGTGAAGATACATTGAATGTAGCGAACACCTTGTTGATTATTTCGAGTACCCCGAATGAGATTGCAAGAGAGAATGCCAGGCCCCCTGTAATACCGTAAAGTACACCTATGTAGCTGCTCACTGAGGCGTGTCTCCTCTTTCTCAGCCTTATGACCCTGTCGAAGTTATCGGCAACCACTGCACCAGCCTTCGCGGCGTCAGCACCAAGATCAATTGACTCAACAAAGCTTTCCGAAAAAACTTCTATGAGATGTGATCCTGTATCCGCACTGAAATATTTCCACGCCCTCAGGCTGTCGATCCTGTATGCGAGCCTCCTGTAGAGGTTCCGTATGTCCTGTGTCAGCGTTCCGAAATCGTGAAGCACAATGGACTTTAAGGCGTCGATAACCATGTTTCCTCGGGCAGATGCTGATCCGGAAAGCGATCTGATGAAACTCCCGAACATTTCATCCTTCTTCAGGACTATTTTCTCGGCCTTAGAACCTATGTATCCCGGGAAAAAGAATGGCGTGATTATTATTGCGACAGCAATGTAGAAGGGCATAACGAAAAATAACCTTGTTCCCAGAAGTATTGCTGCCAGTGCAGCAGAAGATACTGAAGCGTAGATGAAGACTCTCCTGATCTTCAACTGAAGGGGGGTTTTTATCCCCGTATCATGCCATATGGGATCGTTTGGCAGAACCATCTTTATACCATACACCAGCATCGATTCACCCAGTATTATTGTTATGAGGCTCAGGGAAAGTACCGAGAGTATGTTGATTTTGATGAGCACGGGCATTATCATGATAAAGGTGATCATGAAGGCAAAGGCCAGAAGCAGTGAGATGTACATATCCTTGTAAAGATCAAATGTGTAAAGTGACGATATGTATGTGGTTTCAAAGTTATTCATCACTGTCTCTGATTCATTCTTGACGAAATCTTCAAAGTCCTGGCCGCTGTTTATGGCATGGCCAAATCTTGCCAGGAAATCTTCAAATACCTCACTGGGTACCTTGGTTGAAACTAGCATGGCAGCTTCAGACAGCCCTCTTTTCCAGTTCTTGACCAGATTCACAAGCCTTGCGATTTCAAACCGTATCCTTCCAAGCTTCTCCTTCCTGGAAATAATCTCAAGCAGGTCTATACGGTTGGCTGAACTCACTGCAAGAGTGGCGAATGCCGTCATAAAGTATGGGATGTTGGAGTTTATATCCGCCTTGGCGGAATCCCGTTGAATTATTGGACGCAGTATGGTGAAGAACATCAGGCTGGCACCAACCGCTGCAAATATCATGAAGTATATGCTGACAAATATGTTGTAAAGCATGAATCCTGCGGCAGTCACCAGAGTTCCGGCAACGATAACCGCAGTATCGCTCTTCTTGAATTCAATCCCTGCAAGCAGCTTAGAATTTTTAAACGTTACCATTTCCCTCACCCATACATTGGAATCGCGTTGGGTCCCTTTAGGTAGAAAGTTTTGATGATATCAAACACCTTGTAGTACGATGTTATGTTGTTCCGCAGCAGGTATTCTATAATTTTTGCCCTCTTGAAGAGTTCGTCATAGATCACTTTGGGGTCAGTCATTCCCGCAGTTGCCGCAATTCTCTTCTCAAGTATGTAACTGTTGTTGAGCCCCCTGAATACGTGCTGGTCCGTTGTTGCGTCCCACTGGAACACCTGCTTGGTGGAAACACCGCCCAGTTCTTCATAATAGCCCTCAATTTCATTGATGCTGGTTGTTCTTCTCAGGAATTTTCCCTTTACGTAAACCGCCTGCTGTATCAGGGCAATATTGAGGTTATCCATGAAGGTCACTGGTATGTTGATTGGGGTTCCCGTGAATCTCTGTATCATCTTTCTCACTGACGCGGCATGGAACGTGGATATGACAGGATGCCCCGTCTGCATGGCCTGGAAGGCCATGGACCCTTCAGCACCTCTTATTTCACCTACAATTATGTAATTGGGTCTGGATCTGAGAGCAGTTTTCAGAAGATCGAACAGTGTAACACGGCTGTCCTCAGCGCCCCTCTCCCTGGTGACCAGCTGCTGCCAGGCATCCTGCGGGGCTCTTATTTCAGGGGTATCCTCTGCACTGAATATCTTGGAATCAGGCCTGATAAAAGGAATCATCGCATTCACAACTGTGGTTTTGCCGCTTGCAGTCTCCCCGCATACGAAGACGCTCTGGCCATATTCCAGTGCCAGCCACAGGTAAGCCGCTTCCTCTGCTGACATGGTGTTGTATTTCACAAGCTGTACAATACTGATTGGGATATCTGCAAATTTCCTTATTGTGAAGCTTGGCCCTCTGGCAGATACATCACTGCTGTAAACTATGGAGAGCCTGGAACCGTCCGGAAGAGTTGCATCAACTATGGGCACCTTGTCCGAAACAGGTCTTCCCACCCTTTCGCTGAGCCTCTTGCTGTATATGGCAAGGCGATCATTGTCCCCGAATGTTATTCTTGCCTTGATGGATCCAAATATCTTGTGCACTATGAATATGTCATTGGCTCCGATTCCGCTGATATCTTCGATGTGCGTATCCCTGATGAGAGGTTCCAGGGGACCAAGACCAACCACATCCTTCTTTATGTTATAAAGAAGTTTTTCCTTGAGCTCAGGTCTGACAGTGGCGCTCATCCCCTTAACCTTGTTGGCACTTCCCACGCTGGTTATCCTGTTGTATATGTCCTCGAGATTTTTTTCCAGAATCTCCTCGGATTCAGGTGGAGGGTAATTTGCAGCGAAGTTCAGTATAATCATGAGGACATCGTCCATGAACTGCTGCTCATCAATGGATAGATCCGGCTCTATTGGCTTGTATATCCTGGCCCCGTTATCCATGTAAACATGAATGAAAATAGGGTCTCCCACCGGGTATATAATGTCCAGCGCCGCTACATCTCTCAGTGAATTGTCCGGCACAGGGACAAACGTTGGAGTCCTCTGGGCGCTTATCCTGTAATTGTTCAGGTATTCAGCAAGATGTGGATTCCTTTCCACCGCAGTCTGAAGATTGTCTGATGTCACGTATTCTACCATTTATTCACCTCACGATACACTGGATATTTCAACAATCAGTCCCCTCCCTGGCTCTATCCTGAATGGTATTGCCTGCTGAAACGATTTAAGGGCCATGGGGAATTTCATAAGGTCGATCACATGCTTCCTCTCACCGGCCAGGTCCCTTGAATGCAGGCTGATCACTGTTGTTGACAGCTCCCTTATTTTCACCAGGCTTGCGGGATCAATATCGGATGGATTTATTGTCACTATGACTATGCGGCCCTCGGAAAACTTCCTGAGGTGCGTAAAATACTCGATTATATTGAAATCCTTGAACATTCCCGACTGAAGAGAATCGATTATCAGCACCTGTTTTGCCTTCAGTTCATCGAGGCTGAGGAGTTCTTCCAGCTTCGCCCTTCTTCCCCTGCGTAAAAGGAATACTGACGTTATGAAGGATATCTGGTCAGCAAGTATCTCATTGAACATGGGGTATCCAAGGGATTCAGCTTCTGAGATAAACTCCCTTATGGGAAACTGGGAGGATATGTACGATATGGAGGCATTATGCTTCAGCATGCCGTAGGCCAGCCTGAGACACAGAAGTGTCTTGCCTTCCCCGCTGCCACCCTCTATGGTAATTATCTGGCCCACGTAAAGGCCTCCACCCATCCTCCTGTCCAGTTCATCCCCCGGAAGCGTAAAGTTGAGATACATGA
>JAKAQT010000079.1 GCA_021819605.1 Thermoplasmata archaeon | reverse complement strand
GGGAGTTCTTTCCGGGTTCAAGGATCAGTTCAGCCACCGTGAATGGACCGATCCCTACATCGATCAGCGTGCGGAGGATCAGACACTGCCGTAAATTTTTTTTAATTTTTGAAATTCTAAATTTCTATTTCCTGAGCATTGGAGCTTTGATCTTAAAATTTGTAGAAGTTTCATGGCTGAACAGTTCCATGGCATCCCAGCACACCGTATTTTGCCGACCTTTGATTCTGAATTGTGATAAGGAAGCCTGAACTTGCGCATTTCCCTGCAGCACGTTCAGTGCAAAGTTTTTAGTACGTTAGTACGAATGACAGAAACATGGTTGACTACGGTTCGCTTAAGGATGAGATTGAGAAGGCCGATAGGTTCAACCGTATACTTCTCCTGTCAAGCGAGGTTAAGAGGCTCAAGGAAAAGATTCCATTCAGCATATACAAGGATCTTGAAAGCAAGGCTAACGAGAAGCTCCACACGTTCGACTATCCTTTCTGCGACAGGGCCCAGATAAGAATCATTTATTCAAACGGCCTGCGTGAAACGCTTGATCCTCAGATATGTTACCGGGCATTGCAGAAGGGGCAGAAACTCTCGGAATACATATTTTCAAATTTCGTTTCAGCAAGGGATTATCAGATACTCAACCCCAGTCTTGTGGGGACAGCCGACGCGGGATCACAGGAAATCGAAATGCAGCAGTTGGCTAATGAGAAAGTGGATCCGGGTACCATAATACTGCCCAGCAAGGGGGCAGAGGTACTGATGGCTAAAATAGAGAGGCTTGAAAGAATCTATATGGAAACCATACCGAAAATATCCAAGGATATCCGTGATATCAAGGAAACACTGGATGTACTGAGCAAAAAAATCGACGCAAGAAGATAGTCAGAAATACTGCCAGAACTTATCCTGCCAGAGGTCATACTCCTCCTGGATCTCCTTTATTGTGCATTTCCTGAAATTACCGGATTTGGCTTCCTTGTCATACAGGCGCATGAGTTCGGGATATGGTAACCTTGACATGGAATCGAACTTTTCCCTGATTTCCCTGTGAACCTCCGGATGAAGTGCGCCCGTTTTTCGCCCGGTGAAAAGCACCCTGAAATATTTCTGCCCATCAAGCGTGACATGAAAAACTCTCCAGTCCAGGTCAAGATTCCTGAGGAAATAATTCCCGGTGAGGTCAGCAAGGGCGAGCACAGTCTTTGTGCCTTCGCTGTCGCTGTTCAGCTGGAACGCGATTTCGATCCCTTTTTCCATGCAGTATAATGGGGATCATGGTAGAAAAGATTTGCTCAAGCTATTGCTCACCTGTTTTCTTATGTACTACCTCATTTGATTTTGAGACATGAATCCTGAGCTGGTTACTGCGTGGGAACTCAGCGTCAACCATTCGTTTGATTTCTCCCTTAAGATCTGCGCCCCTTACTGTCAGCACTGCATTGGAGAAACCATGCTCAACAATGCCGTATGTATCATCCTCATTTCGTGTGAATTCGATCCACCTGTCCCGCTTGAAACTCTCCACCTTCAGCACATCACCGGCACCGATCTGTTTCACCCTCTGCTCCACAACTTTTCCTGCACTTCTGGCGCTGATCCAGTAGCTTCCTGACATATGAATGCATTATATCATCAACAGTCATAAGCATGCCAGTTCGGAGATGGAAGACTTCATGCTTTGCCAGACCGCCTCTTCCAGTAAATATCTGTCAGTCTTCTGCTGGGCAGCGCTCCTTCCAGAGACTTTCTCCTCTGAAACCACGTTATCTCCTTTTTCCCGGTAACCGTCAAATTGAAATATCGTTATCTATGTATATTTCCATGGGAAAATTAACAGGCTACATTCTGGGTGTCACTGCTGCTCTGGTGATTGGCTACTATTCACTTTCCACATACTATTCTGCCCTGCTTCACTGGCTTACTCCTTATTTTGGGTCCGGCCTTGCCATTGTCATGGGACTGATGTTTCTGTACATGGGCGATCCTCTCCACTGGCCCATTCTTCTGGGCGTGTGGGTATTGCTTGGCGTCATTGTGGGGCTTGGAGCGCGGAAGGGCAGCAAGGCCGTGGGTGCAGCCATTGCAGCATATGTCACAGTATCAGGTGTTATGGGCCTGGCTCTGGCATCTTTATTCATATCTTTCGGCGGCACCGGCCTTAATCTTTCCGCTGGAACAGGGCTGGTCCAGTCACTGTCATCAGGCTCATTGGCACCACCTCCTGGAACAAATCTATACAGCATTCTTACTGAGCCCATACTGGGCAGGTTCATTTCTGCTGTATCAGTCGTGACGGGATCACTTTCCCTTGGGGGCCTCAGCGTCAATCCTGCCGTTGTCACCCAGGCACTTCCGGGAGGCGCCCCCATATATCCAGTTGTGGAAAAAATCCTCCTTCTATTTGTCCCTTACATAATTGCAAATTTTGTCATATTTGTGGTTGTGGCTGGCCTGGTTGGAAAGTACGCCAACAGGATCATTGATCCGTCTTCCGGAAAGAAAGGACGGAAAAAGGGAGCAGGCACTGTTATTGTGGTCATAGTCATGGCGGTGCTGATTGCCGCATCTATTGCGCCCGTATTCCACATTGAAGAAAATCAGAACGCAAAGTATGCCAATCTCCCCGTAAGCAGTCATAACATGCAGCTGCTTGTGGGCGACTCATCTCCGTTATTTATGGCTCCGCTTCCGTCACATTATATTTCAGGCATATACTCAGATTCACAGGCTCAGCTGAACCTTTCAAGCGTTTCCGGCATAAATTACGCGGCAGGGGTTGTTGGTGCATATGGTGATACCTATGGCGTTTATGGTTATCTCCAGAGAACAAACAATACCGCATTTTCGGGCTGGGCAGGCGATGCTCAGAAAAATTCATCCTTATTCACAATGGTTGCGGTTTCATCAAACCTGACAGATCTTGTGGGTGCCATTGAATCCGACGGTCTCTTCGGCCTGTCGTCATCCTTCACAGCGTCATCAGGCATAGGCGGCGAGTTCAACAGGTACCTGAATCTCATTCCTCCAGTAACCATAGTGGAGGATTTCCCGGGATCGTATAACCGCACTGTTGCTATGGCAGCTGGCGAAGCCTCATCCATATCCTCATCGCTTAATGATTCCGCAGTTAGCCTTCTTGGCTCCTTCACCCTCCCGGGGAATTTCATCTCCAACGTTTCATTCAACACCACACTTTATCTGTATGGTGCAGGGTCAGCCAATATCCGCACAACCTATGATCTTCTAAGGAGCGTCTCGCCATACATGCCCTCCACAGGATCATTTCCCATGTTCATGAGCGGTCTTGACAGTGGTTATCTTGTTCCTGGTGCCGGTGCCAGTTCTGTAGATAGTTCAATGTTTGTTACGGGTTATCTGAATTCCACTGAGGTTTCACAGCTTCTCTCCGGCAGTGTGGGTATTGGCAATGCAAGCAAACTGCTCGGATCCAGTATCGTCTTTGCTGGAGGCATATTCCAGAAGGGGAATGTGTTCCATTCGCCTCCCTACAGGCAGAAAATCAGTGCAGCCACAATAATGGGCGCAAACACAACCATGTCATTCGCATCAAATTCAACCCTTTATGGCCTTGCATTTGCATACCCGGTAGAAAATGGCACATCCGGATCTTTGAACTATAATTATTCATCATATTCCAACTATCCTGATATTCCCGTTTCCGCTATAGGAACGTCCGTCCCCAGAGCAATCAACTACACGTCGGCTTTGAACACCGGCAGCCTTTACTTTGAGACAAATGCCACATTCCCGGCAGAACTGAATGTCACCATAACCTACAGCATGATAAACGGCACTGTTGCAATTGTCAACACCACAATATTTACCGGGGGCTCCAGCAGTCTGAGCAATTTCAGCATAAGCGAATATGCCATCATGCAGGATTATCCGGGCCTTGTTACTCTTTTAAAGGGAAGCACGAACTTCTCTCAGCCATCACTGGGATCAACACCGGCACGATTCAGCTATGAGCTTGAATTCAAGAATCCCGGAGCCTATGTAGTGCCGCCCCCACAGGTGTCCTACAGCCTCAATGGCCATAATTTCTCCTATGCATACACGGATCCGACCATTGTCGTACCTTACCCTGATGTGTTTTTCACCATAAATAACCTTGAATACAATTCTGCAGCAATCGTAGCATACGCCAGTGGAGCCCATATCCTTGTGTATCAGTTGATTCCTGGATTCTACTTCTTCGATCTGCTTCCCATAGCGTTGATTCTCATTGACGTGCCTCTGGAATACCACTGGTACAGGAAGATGGCAGAGAAAAGAAGGAAGGCACGGAGCAGTCAGCCCTGAGGTGGATCCAGGCAGTTCAGGGCTATGCCTGATGATATCTTCGGGTAAAAGTATGTGGACTTCTGCGGAAGGATCCCATAACTTTCAATGAGGCTGAGAAGCCTCTTCCTGTCCCATTCCGGCATTATGACCGAGAAGTCGGCATTTCCCTCATCAACCTGAAATACTGCCTCTTCCGTGTCATGGGTGTAGCGTATTCTGTCCCTGAAATCCTGCTCCTGGAAATGCAATGTGTCCCTCAGCAGTATGGCATTGAGCATATGCACCGGTGACAGGCAGTCTTCAGGATGCTCCGGGCAGTAACCGTCTTCTGGCTCAAGACTGTACCAGTGACCGTCATACACATTGAGGGGGGCATCAGAATCAGGTCTCTCGATATTGCTGACAGTCATTTCCAATCCATCTTCACGGATGATATCTGAGAATGATCTCCCAGCTTTCACATACCGGTGAATTCCAGCCACCATGAGCCCGTCGCTGGAAAGCGGCACAATGTAAGCCATGATACTGCTCCAGAAACTGCGGGCGTATCCTGTTGTTGACTGGGCAAGCTTTCTGGTGGCCGCAAGCCTGTGATGGCCATCTGCAACAATGGCATCCTTATCCATAAGTTCATCTGCGATCTTTTCCACGCAGCCAGAATCATGAATAAAATAGATTCTGTTTCCAACACCGGCATGATCGGTGAAGCTGAGATCCGGATCTCTACTGGAAATCATATGGCGAAGCATCTCCTCGATTCTGCTGGATTCCACTGCAAGGTATATGGGTTCCAGCTGGGCCGAGAGCAATCCCATGATGTGGACTCTCTCTTCCACAGGGCCGGGGAATGTGCGTTCATGCGGTTTCACATGCCCATCATCTGGAAATATGTTAACCAGGGCCATTAGGCCGGTCAGCCTCCTCTCCCGACCATTCCTCACATATGACTGGTCAATAATGGCAATAATGGGATCATCTGCACGCTTCAGAATGCCCTCGGATTTCCACAATGCAAAAGAATCCCTTGCTTTTTCAATGCTGGCAGTATCAGGTAAGGTCAGGTGCGTTATGTTATATTTCCTGGACTTCAACTGCTTTTCCTGTTTCTGTGATATGGCATCAAATGGGGGTGATATTACATCATTAATATCTGTATTGAACAGAAAGGGCCTGAATTGAGAAATCTTCACCATGAGGCATAATCACACTCTTTCATGTATTTACGCTCAATTGTGCGCGGACAATGGCAGATCATTGCAAAATCATCCCATGGCATGATAAATTACTTTTGCCTGGCATTCCAACTTTCTGAAATCCGGCTTATGGGGCCATGGAATCGGGTGAGCGATAAGATGTGCTTATTATTAAAGGGTTTACGGAGAAATCTTCAGCCTCTATATCTCACGGCGCAGTGAAGTTCAGCCAACATTTTGTCATGATCCAGATTGAATCCTTTATTACGCCATTGACAATCTAGGGCACGGTATCCATGGATAATTCCAAAGAATTGGCTGCACTGGTGTGCGATCCCCTGGATTCATACCTCATGGAAGGTCTTGCATCCTCCGGAATAAAAGTCTCATATGAGCCTGCTATAACACATGATGAACTTGGCAGAAAGGTGAAGGACTATGACATCATTGTGGTAAGAAGCCGCACAAAGGTGACAGGTGATATTATTTCCAGGGCAGAAAGACTCAAGATAATTGCCAGGGCCGGAATAGGCACTGACAATATAGATCTGGAATCTGCCGAGAAGAGAAAGATAGGAATCGTAACTGCAGCCGGATCATCAACGGATTCTGTGGCAGAGCTTAATGTTGCACTGGCAGTGGACCTTGCAAGAAAAATACCACTTCTGAATCAGAGATCCAAAAAAGGGGTGTGGGTAAAAGATACCGGTACAGAACTGCACGGGAAGGTTGCAGGAATCATTGGATTTGGCAGGATAGGCCAGGCAACTGCTCAGATACTCAGATCAATGGGCATGAATATTGTTGCTTATGATCCGGTGAAAAATGATCAGGCAGTCAGAGCGGTGGGGGGCAAATATGTCACCATGGAAGAACTCTTCAGGAATTCGGATGTCATTTTCGTTCTGGCAGCGTTCTCGGGCGATTCTGGCGGCATGATGGGAAAGAGCCACTTCGGCATTTCCAAACATGGCTTGCTCATTGTTAATACCAGCAGGGCCCAGTTCATAAATGGCCCAGATCTCCTGGATGCTCTCAGGGATGGACAGGTTGGAGGATATGCAACCGATGTCTTCTGGCACGAGCCGCCAGAAGCGGAATGGGAAAAGGAAATTGCCTCAATGGACAGCGTCATTGTTACACCGCACATAGGTGCGCAGACTGCAGAGGCCCAGAAAAGGGTTGCAAGGTATACCCTGCAGAATCTTCTGGATCGGATTCAGGTGATGAAGCTATGATGCTCATACCCGGTCCGGTTAATGTTCCCTCAAGTGTAGCAAAGGCGTCAGATTTTGTTGTGAACCACAGATCACAGCAGTTCAGGGACATAGTAAGGGAATCCGAAAGTCTTCTCAACAAATTTGCCGGATCAGACAGAGCCGTAATGACAACGGGATCGGGCACGACGGCTGTTGAATCCATGATATTTTCCCTGACATCTCCAGGTGACGATGTTGGGGCAGTAACATTCGGTGAATTCGGGGACAGGCTTATAGACAGCCTTCACCGCCGTGGGCTTAATGTTTCCACGCTCAATATGACAGAGAATGATGTACTCACGGAGGATGATATAAAGGAATTCATAGGCAGGAACGCCAGGATGAAATCAGTATTCCTGGTGCAGAATGAGACTGGAAACGGCACCTCCATACACGACATGAGAAAGATAACAAAGGCCGCAAAGGACATGGGTGTAAGAATCTTTGTTGATTCCGTATCAGCCTTTGGAGGTGTCCCCATCAATGTCAGGGATTGGGGCATCGATGCAGTGGCAACC
>JAKAQT010000078.1 GCA_021819605.1 Thermoplasmata archaeon | reverse complement strand
AACCAAAATGGGGATGCGGAGGGCCGGATTTGAACCGGCGGACCCCTACGGGAATGGACCCTGAATCCATCGCCTTTAACCTAGCTCGACAACCTCCGCAAAGCAATGTAGGATTAATCTGTAATATATGAAACATACTAAAGACTGTTGGATGTTGGGAAAAGAATTCTTATCCTATTTGTATAATATGGGCGACATTGATTAATTCAGCAGTGGAATTTTTCCTTTGATATATGTAGTACTTCCCTTGCAAATTATGGTGCTAATCTTACCTTCAACAGGTCGTTGGGTTATCACGATCTCCAGTCGCAAGCAAACCAACCTCTTCAGATGTGGGAGGAATTGCGACACCACCATGTATTGAATTTATTTATCAGCATTGTGCTTAAAACCCTTCAGATAAAGCTGCTTCCGGATGATGAACAGCGGGAAGCATTGATCCATACCTTCGTCAGATTCAACAGTGCCTGTAATTTTGTTTCCAGAGTGGCGTTTGAAAGGAAGCTGTACAGCAAATTTTCCCTTCAGAAAATTGTGTACATTGATATCAGGGAGAGGTTCAGCCTTTCCGCACAGCTTGCCATCTGTGTCATAGCCAAGGTTGTTGAATCATATAATACTGACAGGGATCATTTCCATGAGTTCGGGGATTACGGTTCCATTGTCTATGATCAGAGGATACTGAGCTTCAAAGGTATGGATAAGGTCAGTATCAGCACCGTTCATGGGCGGATGGTGGTGCCGGTAACCATTGGAAAATATGGCAGGATATCTTTTGAAAGGATCAGGGGGCCAGTGTGATCTCATCAGGAAAAACAAACTGTTCTACCTCATGGTTTCCGTTGAGTCTCCTGAAGAACCGGCCATCAAACCTGTGGACATCATTGGTGTCGATATGGGCATCGTCAACATCGCTGTTGATTCCACTGGCAGGTACTATTCTGGTGATCACATCAAAGATGTGAGAGAGCATTACACTGATCTACGTTCCAGGCTCCAGTCTGCAGGAACCGGGTCTGCAAAACGCCATCTTAAGAAACTCTCCGGAAGGGAAAGCAGATTCATGAGGAATACCAACCATATCATATCAAAGGAGATCGTACAGACAGCAAAAGGCACCTCCTCTGCAATTGCCATGGAGAACCTCAGTGGCATTAGGATGAGGACAACCGCTAGGAAAGGCAACCGGTATATCCACAGTTCGTGGTCTTTCCACCAGCTAAGGTCGTTCATAGAATACAAGGCATGGGAAGCAGGCATCCCCATCATTGCCGTTGATCCACACAACACCAGCAGGGAATGCTAGATATGCCATATCATCGACAAAAGGAACAGGCCTGAACGATCTCATTTCAGATGTATTTCCTGTGGTTTTGAGGGAGAGGCAGATTTCATCGCTTCCCTCAACATCAGGAACAGGGCTGCCGTCAACCAGCCTATTGTGTCGGGTGCTATTTTTGATCATTTGATCCCCCAGATGCAAGCCAGCGTGCTTCAGCCGTTGGTAGTTGACATATGTCAAGAACGAACCTGCTCTCGCAGCCAGATGAGATAAGGGAATACGCCGCTGGTCGGATTCGAACCGACGACCGCTCGGTTAACAGCCGAGTGCTCTACCAGCTAAGCTACAACGGCAAAGGTATACGGAAAGCTTTTCAGTTCTCTTAATCTTTTCGTATTCAGAGGATGCTGTCAATATCCACTCCACAGATTGCTGATAATTCTCTGTGAAGATTCAGAATTCTTTCTGCCGCTTTTTCCAGCCCCTTTTTCCTGTATCTCCCTACCACTTCAGCCAGTGGTGTTCTTGTTGTTCCAGAATAAAGGTTGTCAGCATGTGCAACTATTTTTTCCTCCAGAGTAACAGGAATGAAGTCTTTGAGCCCAAGTCCGAGCTTTTCAGCTTCATCCGCCGGGATTCCTGCCCCTGTGTGCCTTTCCACAATCAGGATAACTCTTTCATCAATATTTCCCACTTCCGTTAGAATCTTTGCACCCTGCAGGGCATGCTCTATTCCGTTTGTCCTGGTCCTTCCAATATCATGGAGCAGAGCTCCAGCCCTAACCAGATCCAGATCCGCATGGGCCAGTTCTGCCATCTTTACTGCCAGCGCCTCCACGGCTTCACAGTGTGAAATTATCCTTTCATCGGCCCCTGCCCTGTGAAGGATGTTCAAGCACTCCCTTTCATCAGGGATTATCTTCACCATTTTTCCTCTGGCAGTGGGAACAACGCGCATTCTTCCCCCAAATTCCCTGCTGAGCTCACTTCCCTGAAAGTACCGGTCCAGGAATATTGCAAGTGCCGATACCTCGCTTATGGGCTGACTGGAAATCGAAACGTTATAATCGCTCTGTTCGTAGAATTCAAAGGGAACCTTGCTGGCGCCAACGACAACTACAACATCACGGTTCAGGCTCTTTTCCCTTATTTCCTGCACGCATTCATCTACAGGTATTCCGTACATTGTCAGGTGAACTTTAATCCCGCTGAAAGATTTCAGGAACTTTATGGGATTTTTGCCTGTTTCAATGCTGAAGCCCCCACCGAAATTATGGGTTACTGAATTAACCGCATCCTTCAGTTCCCCATCTTCTGTGTCAACCACAATGGCATCTGCTCCAAGTGCCCTTGCGGTCAGTGCAACATGTGTTGTGATCCTCTTATCCCTGTAAGGCCGATGATTTATTCTCAGGACTGTTATCATTTACAATCTGCAGCTAAGCTAGGGGGTGCTGACCTTTGCGATCTTGTATCCCTTGATCTGAAGCATGCTTGATCTTTTCACAATTCCGCGCAGAAGAGCCTGAGAAATGTTAAGTTTTTCCGAAACGTCTCCAATGAAGACTCCTTCAGGGTCTGCAATCATTCCCATTATTTTGTCCTCATATTCCATGAGCTGCTGATCTGTAAGGGTCGTTGCATAGATTATATCGGCCAGATCACTCATGCTTCCCAGAAGATTTATCTGCACATTTGTGTAGTACGTATGGAATGCTTTTTCAGGGCCATTTTCCCCCGTCATCCACTGGCTTTCAATAAGTTTTATTTTATCCAGGTAGAGCAATGCCTTCTTGCCCTCAGTCCCATACTTCTGCTCTATAACTGGCATTGTTATCCAGCCGGTTGAAAGATCAAGAAGCAACCGCCTCTTTGTATCACTGTCAGCGGCATGAAAAATTGAAACAAGTTCCCCCACATCATTAACTACTTTAATTCTGCTGACCATCCATACCTAATCGCTGGATATGATATAATTATTACCTGAAAAAGATAATTTCTGTCTATTTTCTTCTTTTTCTTATTTCGTAAAGCAACATTTTATCATAATCCACCTGGAACTTGATTTTCTTGTTTTTCAGGACCTTGGTGACAGATTCTACTATATCCCTGATCTCCTCGGAGGGGCCTCCCCTGTAGATGATCATCTCTTTCCTGTCTTCAGGAAAAACCATCCTGTATTTTGCGCCATCCTTAATGTAGCCAATGGGTTTCTTATCTTTCCGTATCTCTGCAAGGTTCAGCTCCAGTGTTATCTGGTCGTACTGTGCCTCTTCCTGATTCTGTTTGGTCTCCCCGGCTATTATATCCCATATTTCGGGAAAGGCTTTCTCCAGGTCCTTCCAGTGAAATTCATCAGAGAAATAGATGTGTCCACTCCAGTTCTTCACCTTTCTCCATCTTTACCAAGATATTTAATATTGCGCATCTTAAGGGACTGTTGAACCACCATGGATCAGGCAGCTCAAAGGTCGCACTACTCCTTACACTGATGACGGCGCTTCTGGGAATCCAGTTTGTTGCAGGAATGTACGCCAATTCATTTTATGGCTCAGAGAGTGGGTCAATTTTAACTGTGCTTGCTCAATCTGCACATTATCCGGTTCTGGCCTTTCATATTCTTCTGGGTGGCTTCACGTTTATTGTAAGCTTCTATACCTTTATTCTTGGAGTGGCTGCAAGGCTGAGAAAGAGCCTGATGATCCTTCTGGGGTTGAATTCCATATGCATCCTCACGGCTGGAATTTCCGGATTGCTATATCTTTCCACCAGATCCGCATTATATACCTTCAGTATGGCAATGCTATGGCTTCTTGCATTCGGTTTCATAGGATTCAGCCAGACATTGCTGAGATCTTCAATGTCAAAGGCAAAGAGTTAAAAATGCCTATTACATCGCTTGACCGAAGCCCCGTGGTGTAGAGGCCAAGCATAGCGGGCTCTGGACCCGTTGACAGCAGTTCGAATCTGCTCGGGGCTATTATTCTGGATGTGTGCCTGATGCCGGAGAATGAAGAGGAAGATCCAAGAACTGCCATATGCGAATACAATGGACAGATATTGCCAAGGCAGCATCCAGTTTTCAGCTATCAGATGGAGATGCGGATGGCACAGGCTGAACTTGGCCTTGCCATTGCTGAGGGAGTGAGGCTGCAGGCAACCAGGGAACTTCTGGATATGCTTGATACGCTTAGCCAGATGCTGGTGGATCCAGACTCAAAGCTGCCTGACCAGCAGCGAAAAATGCTTAACCATGCCGACGAGGTGTGGCTTGACATGAAGGAAAAAATGAGCCAGGGGGACAGGCGTGCTGCCCATCTGCTAAACAGCTCCGCACATATGAACAATGCACTGGCAAGCCTCATAAGATGCACCGAGGACCCGGATTTCTCACTTGAGGTTCCTGAGTACATTATAAAATATCTGGGAAAGCTTGCGACCTTCGTATACAGGGAAGCAATAGGCCACGTTATGCTTTGAGATCGTACTGTTTTATGTAGTTCGTGAAAAGAACAGGCTCTTTCACGTATCTGTCAATGTAAGTGTTTTCCCTGTACAGGTTCATCAGATACCTGTCTATCTCATATTCTTCAAATATCCTTGTTTCCTTTAGTTTCTCCACAGCACCACTGTATCCCATTCCCTTTTCAACAATTCTTACGGGGGTCCTGCCGGTCTTTTCCCTCGCCAAGTTTACAGCTTCTGCAAATGATATTTTCTCTCTTGAGCTGACATCCACTGCTCCCTTCAGGTCCTTTGCTGATTCTATTACCTTGATGAGATCCAGGATGTGAACAGGGGAGATGTTCCCGTCTCCCGGAAGCTTTGACGGGGAATCAGCTGCAAGCTTGAAAAGCCTTGGCACAAAATGATCATTGTTTCCAAATACAACTGACGGCCTCACGTTGAGGTGGTTCTTAACTCTGGCTGCATTGTCTTCTGCAATGCCCTTGGACCTGAGATAGTCGGTCTGTCCATAGTATACGTTGATTGAAGAGATGTGAATGAGCCGCTGCCCACTGTCATATTTCAGCAGTGGTTCAACGATGTTCTTCATTCCGGTCACATGGACATCGAAAAATTTCTGGTTTTTCTCGCTGTCAACGCCAGCCGCATCCACCACTGTGTCGTAGTCTTTCACGGCTTCCGCCAACTTCTCAGCATCCAGGATGCTGCCCTCTATCCATTGAACACCCTTTGAGTCCAGTTCCTTATTTCTCGTTCTGGAATAGTATGCAACTGCATCTGCATGCATGTTTAGAGCAATGTTGCTGCCAATATATCCCGAACCGCCAATTACTATGAGCTTCATCTTAATGCGCTACCACAGATCAAGAATACTCAAATATGTTTGCAATCACGGCCGATATATCAGATGAGTAAATTTAATTAGAAATAGACCTATGGCGAAATAGGTTAATTATGAAACACAAGGGACAGAATGTATACATGGTTTCCGGCGGTGTGACAAAATTTGCAAAGGCAACGCCGGAAATGGACTTCAGGTTAAGGGTGAAAAAGGCCTTCGATTATGCTACCAACGATATCCATCTTGACCTGAAGGATATTGATGGATCTGTGGCATCCTATTTTTCAGATCATTTTCAGCGCCAGTTGATGGCAGGCATCATGGTTCAGGATTATCTCGGACTGACACCGAAACCAAGCAAGAGGGTTGAGGGTGGAGGAGCCACCGGTGGCCTGGCATTCCAGACAGGCTACGAGGAGGTTGCATCGGGACGTATGGATGTCTGTGCAGTCTATGGCTTTGAAACCATGTCGCATGTGAACACATGGAAAGGCAATGAGTTCATAGCTCTTGCAAGCGACACCAATTTCGACTACCCTGTTGGCGGTTTCTATACAGGTTACTATGCAATGATGGCAGTGAGGCATATGCATGAGTTCGGAACCACTGTTGAACAGCTTGCAAAGGTATCAATAAAGAATCACGGTAATGCGATTCATAACCCCTATGCCCAGAGCCCCATGAAACTCACCGTGGAGGATGTAAGGAATTCCCCCATGGTATCATATCCTCTCACAAGGCTTGATGTCTGCACAATGTCTGATGGCGCAGCTGTTGCTATTCTGGCATCAGAGGACAAGGCATTCGAAATCTGCGACAATCCCGTTCTGGTCAAGAGCATAGGAACGGGCACAGATACCATGCGTCTTTCAGACAGGCCATTCCAGAAGGTTCCCCTCCTGGCAAACGAGAAGGAATCTGACTACCGCAATCTCAAATACCCCGGTGTGCACTCATTCAGGGCAGGCAGGACTGCCGCCAAGGAGGCATATGAAGCCGCCGGCATCACTGACCCGCTCAATGAGATTGACCTTGTTGAACTTCATGATGCGTACACATCATCGGAAGTACAGACGTATGAGGACCTCGGGTTGTGCAAGTATGGCGAAGGCGGTTCATTTGTCGAGGAGGGCAAATCCGCACTTAATGGGAAGGTTCCTGTAAATCCGTCCGGCGGACTGCTGGCCTCAGGACATCCGGTGGGTGCCACCGGAATCATGCAGTCAGTGTTTATGTTCTGGCAGCTCCAGCACTCTATCAAGAAACACTTCAAGGACGACACACTGCAGGTCAAGAATGCAAAGCGCGGGCTCATACACAGCCATGCAGGAACAGGGACTTACGTTACAGTTTCAATAATGGAGGCGGTAAAATGACAATAGATTATGATGCAAAGATGCCTGAGACGCAGGAAGGAACAGAAGTATACAACGTGGATCCGCTCATAGTCAAGTCGCACTATGACATAGACTACATCCACAGTTATGCACAGGATTCGGAATTTTTCAGGGCACTGGGGAAGAAGAAACTTATGGGAAGCAAATGCCGCAAGTGTGGATACACATACGCCACTCCCAGGGGACACTGCATGATGTGTGGCTCCGAGACAGACTGGTATGAGCTTCCCAATGAGGGCAGAGTGCACACTTACACCACCTGCTATTTCGGGAGTGAGAAATTCCTGCCTGAAACTCCCTTCAACCTCATAATGGTTGAATTTGAGGGGGTGGATTCGCTCTTCA
>JAKAQT010000077.1 GCA_021819605.1 Thermoplasmata archaeon | reverse complement strand
TCTGATGCTTGTCTCCATAATATCAGCCATTGCAGGCAGTTCAACATCTGCTATATTTGAAAAGTATGTCTCAGACTATTACACGGACCTGTTTGCAATTGCTCTCATCCTGAATATTGCATCACTGTTCCTCACACTTCTTCTTGAGGATACCAAAATTAAGCGGGTCAAGGGGAGGAAGACTCAGATCATTCCAAAAAATTCGGGCCGGAACATCGCGAAAATCGGGCTATCCGGAGCAATGGGCAGCGTGGGCCTGGGAGTGATCACGCCAATAATATCGCTCTGGTTCCACCAGATAGGTCTGCCCACATACGTCATTTCCCTCATATTCACGGCATCATATGTCGCATCAGGTGTGGGTGTCTTATTCGCATCCACCATGGAAAGATGGCTGGGTGCAATATATGCAATTGGGATATTTCGCGGGCTGGGATCAGGTCTCTTCATTCTCATGCCGTTTGTCCCTCCCATGGTGGCAGGAGCCATATATGCAGTCCGGACAGGTCTTTACCAGCTTGCGCTTCCGATCAGGCAGAATTTCCAGATGACAATCCTGGATCCGGGGGAGAGAGCAAGGGGAAACAGCCTTACTGGAATAGCAAGACGTCTTCCATATGGGGTATCAACGACGTTCGGCAGCTTTCTCCTGTCTGCAGGGGCCATAGTGTTCATGTTCTCATTCGCCGGCATTGTGTCACTCTTTGATCCTATTCTTTACGTCTACTTCTTCAGAAAATATAAAAAAGAAAATGTTGTTGAGACGGCTGCCTGATGCCGCTCAATCCCTGTTCTTTGCCAGGTAGTAACCTATGGCGAATGGCACGGCCATCCACAGTATCCCTGCTACGATGAGGAATGGTGCTGTGATTCCAAATGCCGAGGGATCAATGGTAGAGGAGGATATTATGCCAAACTTACCTGTGAACATGGTCTGCACCAGGGTGGAATAGCCTGCAGGGCTGGCATAGTCAAATCCCACACTGGCACTCACGTAGGCCGTGCTGCTTGTGGATATTTTCAGGGCGGCAAGTATGGCTATTGGTATTATGCTCCAGAACAGGTCAAGAACCACGAAGAGGGCAATGGCTGCACCCAGAACAGCACCCTGTGACTTTGCAATATGTGAAAACATATAGACCAGTGCCAGGAACGAGATGCCCTCAACTACATATGTCCACACAAAGTAAAGGCTGAAGGTTGTGGACAGGTACATTCCAAAGTAGTGGTGTATTATGAGGTCTGAGAAAATCATTGAAAGGCCAACGGCAACCACGATTGACACTGAGTTTGAAAGAAATCTGGATGTTATCAGGCCGCCCCTGGTCACCGGCCTCTTGAGTACAGATTCCAGGACTCCGTTTGTCCTGTCCTTGCCGTATGTCAGGTATGCAGCGAAAACAGCCAGTATGGGTATCAGGAAACCCAGTATCTCAGAGGTTCCGGCATAAACAAGCGATTGAAGTGTGCTCTGCGTCATTGGGGTGTAGTCCGTCAGAGCAAATGGTGGGCTCTGTGAGGAGTGTGGAGGGTACATTGTATATCCGGAGCTGTTGGTTACTTCCACTTTATAAAAATCTGTCCTGTTAGCCCCAGTTACAGTGGGGAAAATATTTAGAACCGTAAACCCGGAAAAGCTATGTTTGTAGGAATAGTTCGTGCTAATATCTGATACGGGCAAACTATAGTTGTAAACATATACGTCGAGGGATGGAGATGCTGTTCCGTTGGTTCCAACATAGAACAGTTCGAGGCCGAACATGGTACTGTTCGAAGGGTTGACGATTCCTGCTGTCACATACAATCCCGAAGACCCAGGCGAAGATGAAAAGGATACCGGGGTGGAATGGACCTCTATTGATTTTCTAAGAGTTGTATAAGTGTAGCTCACATGGACTGTTCCGGAGCTTACATTACCTGCAGGAATCGTATAATTGGCAAAACCGTTTGAGGCAGACGTGGAATTGTATGTGGTACCATTGTAATCATAACTGACCTTGATGCCAGAAACAGGGTTACCGTATGCGTCATGGGCATATCCAACCATTACAACACTGGATCCGCTCATATAATATCCTGTGGTTAGTTGGGGAGCTGATGATACCGGTGAGGGAGAATATGTAGACCCCGCCTCGTAAGCCAGCAGGGACGAGAGTCCCACAATGGCTATTATCATGATGATGACGAACTTGCTGGTAAGTGTCCTCCTGATCTCGTAAACTATTGGCCTCATGCCTTCTCACCTATGATGCTGAAGAAATACTCCTCGAGACTTTCTCCAGATGTCTCAAATTTTCTCAGGCTGTATCCGGATGTAACTATTTTGGAAGCAATCTCCGGAACCCTCTTCACGTCCATTGAAAGGTCGGAGATTGTTATATCGCCGCCGGACACCATTACACTTCCGTAATCCGAAAGAATGGATTTCAGCTTCTCGTCCGGGTTGTCTACACTGATTCTTACAACAACTTTGCCCAGATTCCTCAACTCGTCCCTCGTAAGGACCTTCAGTAGTTTACCATGGCTGATTATGGCCACCTTGTCAGCTATGTTCTCAACCTCGCTGAGTATGTGGGATGACAGCATTACTGCCTTACCTTTCTTCTTGAGAGACAGTATGAGATTTCTGACAAACACCACTCCTTCCGGATCAAGCCCGTTCAGCGTCTCATCGAACAGAAAATTCCTGGGGTCTCCCAGAAGGGTTTCGGCTATGGCAAACCTCTTCTTCATTCCCTGGGAATAGTTCCGGAGTTTCCTGTCGGTATAGGGTTTCAACCCAACCTCATCCAGGAGGGAAAGGATATGCTCTTCCTCCTTGCTCCTGTCAATGTCGTAAAAACCCGCATAATATTTCATCAATGTCACGGGATTTGCGTTCAGCTCGAAATTGGGGAATTCCGGAACCCAGCCCACATTGGCAGATGCTTTTACCTTTTCCTTTACTATGTCAAAACCATCCACCTTGATGGATCCGGCAGTGGGAAGTATTATGCCGGATATCATGCGGATTGTTGATGTCTTTCCTGCTCCATTGAGCCCTACCAGTCCAAGTATCTCACCATCATTTATCTGCAGGGTAAGATCGCTTACAGCTGGGGGGTCTTTTCTGGTATAAACCTTGGATAAACCTTCGATTGTAATCATTGTGTTATTGCACCACCAGTTACTTCGTTTTCCGATATCGGAGTATAATATATAACAGTAGTGGAACAGAATCACACATTTATCTGCTTTTGCTCCTTCCACTCCGCCTGTTTCTCAGGTCAAGAGCAAAGGATACGGCAAGACCTGCAATAATCGTAAAAACACCATAGAGTGCATCTTTATTGGATAGCATTATCAGTGAGTAAATGGTAAATGCGATGCCGAAAATTACCAATATCAGTGAGGCGATCATTCCTCCCCTGTAGAGCCTTGGATTCTTTATATCAATATGCGTCTGGTAAATGGATGTCCTGCCGCAGTTCGGGCATTTTGCCCGAAAAAACTGACTGATCTTCAGAGAAGTAAGGGAATACGAAACGCTGTAATAATAGTCAAACTCATGTCCGCATTTTGGGCATTTCAGGTGTTCCTCAGGCACAGTTATCCAATCCCGGCAGGCATAAAATCTTTTCCAGCACCCATCACGTTCCAGCTGGCTGCGATCTCCTCAGGGGATTGGGAATTCTCACAAATCCGAACCACAGCAGGAATATGCCGATGAATTCTGCAAGATAGAGGAAACTGGGAAAACCAGTTATGTAAAGCGTTCCTGCCACTGAGACCACAATCACACCCACAATGATTGATACCATGCTGGGGCTGTGTGACTTTCTGAAATCAAGTGCTGCCTTCACCAGAATGATAACGGCAGCAGGGAAGGTTATTAGTGAGGAAGCCACCGTAACCAGTATGGGCAAAGCGCCAAAGAACACGTGGGATATGATCATCTTTCCAAGTGTTCCGGAGGCAAGTGTGTAAATGAGGAATACGCTTGTTATAAGGACATAAATGCTGTATACCATTGTATTCCTTCCATTTCGTGTAATTGATACCGATCCCAGGGCAAGCAACTCCACTATTGCAGCAACAAGAAACAGATAGGACTTCAGAAGGAATGAAGGATAATAGCCAAGGGCAAATATAATTTCCAGAAGTACGGAAAGGGTGAAAACTACCATGCCGCTGAACCAGAATTGCAGGCTCCTGCTTTTTACCTTTACTGCCTTCAGGCCCATGACCACGGTAAGACCCAGTGAAAGGATGAAGACAACCGATGTCAGGGAAACAGTGAACGCAAAACTCATGAGGAAACTCATTGCTACCAGATCATACCGCTAATTCCTAATTGATATTTGTCACTTTGGCAGTTTCATTCCACTGCCTCAAAGAGTTCAAGAATCTCCTGGCTGTCGGCCTCCCGTGGATTTGTGATTATACCTGTGGACTCCTCTGCCAGCCCAACCATTCCACTCAGATTCAGGTCATACTCATCACGGTCGATGCCGGTTGCTTTCAGATCCAGGGGTTGCCCTATTTCCCGGAAGAATTTGCGGATGGTCTCCCCAAGGCTTTCTCCCCGGTACTTTTCTGGAAAGCACTGCCTGAGGATCTCATAGCTTTCAACAGAATAATCCTGGTTGAAATCCACAACGTATGGAAGATAGAGCCCTACAGACATGCCGTGGGCAATCCTGAAATGTGCCCCCAGGGAATGGCCCATGGCATGCGCAAGTCCAATCTGGGAATTGGAAAATGACAGGCCGGCCATGGATGCGCCAATGTGGACCATTTCCCTGGACTTCATGTTTCCATCCCGGAGGACTGCAGGCAGGTTGTGCGTTATGAGCCTGAGGGCCTTTTCCGCCATGGCCTCCGAATATGGGTTTTTCCACTGGCTGCTGTGCCCCTCTACGGCATGGGTTATGGCATCCACAGCTGTGTTCCTTGTGATTGACTGTGGGAGTTTCTGCACCAGCACAGGATCAAGTATGGCATAGTCCGCAATGATTTCAGGAGATGCCAGTTCATTCTTGCGGCCGTGATCCCTGTCGCTGAGAACAGCAGCCCATGTGCATTCAGATCCGGTTCCGCTTGTGGTGGGGACAAGTATGAGGCGGGACTTCTTCCTGAGTCCAAGATGGACCAGCGGTGTTATGTCAAAAAGGTCAAGATCGGGTCTTTCATACATTACAAATAAGGCCTTTGCAGCATCCATTGATGATCCTCCGCCCATGCCTATTATCAGGTCAGGGGAGAATTCCATGACCTGCTTCGAACGGTCTGTGACATCGGAAACGGTCGGTTCCTCGGGTATATTATCAATTACAAGATTCTTAGACCCGGACGGAAGGTTTGAATGAAGTATGCTGAGAAGCCCAGCTTTCACGATGTTTCTGTCCGTGACAATGAGTATTCTCTCATAATGAAGTTCAGAAAGAAACGAAAGGGCGTCCTCGCCGTAAACTATGCTGGGTGATCGGAAGTACCACATGGGTCAGAACTCCGTTGAAACCTGGGATGCGGTACTCACCATTTCCTTGGCAGCCTTTGTGAACCTCATGATCTTCATCATTGATCCGTCAAGCTTGAATTTTCCAGTTAAAACGCCCTGGATTGGATCGATCTCCCTGTTGATGAGCCTCTTCCAGTTCCCGTACTTGCCTATGTAGCTGAATTCAGATTTAGGTATGTCCGCGGCTGACATGGAGAATTTGTAGTCCCTGCACTTTCCGTGAAAGAGATCAAGATAGAGATATGCAGTATCCTTGAAGTCGCCATCCGGCTGAATAACAAAGGTTATGGCACCCTCCCACTGTTTTCCAGCATCCTGGTATGACTCATTGCTGTTCAGCTTCTCCACATATTCCTTCGCCCATTCGTCACTTGGAAATTTTGACATGATGAAAATAACGGAATTGAGTAAATAAAGATTTCACAGTTTATTATGCCGATATTGAGAAAATACTGCAAACACAGATCAGATAACGTATCTGCGAAGAGGTTCAGTTAAACAGGTTTATCATCATTCATTGCATATAATGGCATATGTCTGAAAGAATTGCTGTTATCGGCGGAGGAATAACAGGTCTGTTCAGTGCAATGTACCTTGCCCAGGCAGGCTTTGAAACCAGCCTTTTTGAGAAGGGGGAACTGGTATCGGAAACATCTGACAGATTTCACGGGATGATCCACAGCGGTGCAAGGTACGCTGTGAATGATCAGGTCTCCGCTAAAGAGTGCATATCTGAAAACAGGATACTATCGAAAATAGCTTCGTCATTCCTGGACAATTCAGACGGATATTTCCTTGCCATGACTGATCAGGAGGCAGAGTTTGGAGACAGGCTGGCATCCGGATGTCGTGCAGCAGGTATACCCTGCACAGAGGAGGATGTGGGTGAATTCCTTTCCATGGAACCGCACGTGAGCAGGGATTTGAAGAGAGTCATGAAGGTCCCGGACAGGGTGGTGCATGCATTTGATTTTGCGGCCGCTGTGGCTGCCGAGGCCAGAATGCAGGGTGCAGCCATTGCCACAAACACTGAAGTGACAAGGATCATTGCAAGTGAGAATGCTGTAACCGGGCTGGAACTGGCCGCAAGCAGTGCAAAAAGCAGGGAAAATTTCGACCTGGTTGTGAATGCCGCCGGGCCGTTCACATGGAACCTTCTCCGGGAAAGCAATATTCCATCTCCTGAGATCATGCCTTCACTTGGTTCAATGCTTGTCTATGATGGAAGGGTAACAAACTCAGTGCTGAACAGGATGCGCATGCCATCCGACGGGGACATAATAGTTCCATATGGTTCATCTTCCATTCTGGGCACAATAGCAACGGTTGTGGAAGATGCCAGCAATTATACAGTGGATCAGGAGGACATTGATTCAATGCAGGAGGAGGGAAACAGGATGGTGCCATTGCTTGGAAAGATGCCCCTGAAGCGAGTTTATTCCTCCGTACGGCCCCTTGTTTCCGATGGCTCAGGTGATCCTCGCAGCGCATCAAGAAGCTTTGATATATTTGACCACTCGCGTGATGGATACTCAGGATTGCTGACAGTTACTGGAGGCAAATACACCACTGGCAGGATAATAGGCCAGGAAACTGCCAGGAAGGTATGCGAAATATTCGGAACGAACTTTAATCCCAGAAATCCTGAACTGGACACGTCATTTCAGAGATTCCGGGATTCCGGAATGATGCTGAACAAGGACATCTATGACATGGCTAAGTCCAGGTCCGGAACCTTGGACGCAGAGAGACTCATTCCAGGAATGGCACTTGCGGTTATGGCCTCCGTCGGCAACTGGAGAAGTGTGAAGTGATGCAGCTTGGACTATGAAGGCAATTTTTACAGTCTCCTCTCCGCGGATG
>JAKAQT010000076.1 GCA_021819605.1 Thermoplasmata archaeon | reverse complement strand
GGGAAGTAAATAATCCCCCCATCTTACTTTTTTGATTCATATCTTGCATTTTGGATGATTGGGTAAATCTTCTATTTTTTTCAACTCACCAGATACATCGGGGAGAGAGTCCAGAATTTCCGTAATCAATGGAAATGCCTCCTGATTCAGTGAGTAATATATCCACTGGGCATTTCTCCTCTCCTTTACGAGATCAACGGACCTCAGCCTTGCCAGGTGCTGGGAGGCGTTTGACTGCGATATATTGAGTATTGAAGTTATTTCGCACACGCAGAGTTCCTGATGGCTTATGAGTGACAGGATATGCAGCCTGTTTGGATCACCCAGTACCTTGAAAGTATCTGCCATCCTCAACAGATCAGACCGATACTGTGGATGCATCATGCTACCGAATCACGTCCTTAAATATAATATCAGTTCTTATGCCTTTATTTGAATATGGTACTTCCTTCCATTTATGTTCAATCTTCCTGGCATGATAATGATCCTCAGGCCTCGTTTTCAGAAGCGTGTTTTTCACCCAATTGTCCTGCAGGGATTTCAAGTGATCCAGCTTTTCGGGGAGTTCTTCCCTGGCGGCGGAAATAAGTGATACTTCAGCATCCGATATCTCCACAGGGAAGAACCCACGATCTTCTGTGACCTCAAGGGCTTCTCCCGTGGAAATTCTCTGCAATATATACCAGACGCCCGGCTCGCTCATGACATCCTGCGTTCCGAATCGTACCCTCGCACCGGTAAGGTATGAGGCAGCGTCTCCAAGGCATGGGCTGTTGCGGGATATGGCCCTGAGGTCAGTGCGATCGATGACGCCACCCGGAAAAAGGATTTTGAATGCAACTGAGAGGGCGTATGTACCCCGGTACAGGCCATCACAGGCATGCCCATGAAACTTAACCAGGTCATCAAATTTGATTTCCTTGGGGGACAGCGAATACCTTCCATGGCTCGATTCGGTGTCAAGAACCCTGAACACCGGCGGATTCTTTTCTGTCATCTTTGCTCCTGAGAATGTCAGAAGGATATAACAGTGTATCCCTCAACGGCATACCGCGAGAATGCATCCCTGGCGAACTCCAGATCAATTCCGTTGCTGGAGAATATGTCCTCCATATTCCAGTTCTTGACCTGATTTGAACATGCCTCCAGTGTTATGCCCGATTCCCTTAATTCCTTAATTGCGTCAAGCACCTCGCCATTGTCCTGGCCCTTTTCAAGAGACCGGACACCGCCAGTGAAGAGGAAAACCTCAACTTTGTCTATGCCATTCTCCTTTCTTGCGTCATGGATCCTCTTTGCAACGTGGAGTCCGGACATCACCTTTGGGCGCTGATCCAGTCCTGAGTTTATGACTATTGCTATTTTTCCTGCCATATCAATATCTCATCAGTATATGCGAATATACTAATTAAATGTTACCGATACCTAAAATGCGCCATCTGCATTGACATGTTAGAACGTATATTAGTATATGTTAATATACAAAGTTGGCTTTACCAGCAGAGTCCGGTTATTCTGATGATGCTTTCATTTCGTTTCTATGTTTCCGCTGCAATCTTCGCCATAACACTATTCCTGGTCATAAAACGCCCAAAAAATATTGGAATTGGATATTCCGCCCTGATTGGGGCAGCTGCCAGCTACGCTCTCGGCATGATAAACTTCTCCAGTGTCATAGCAGTATGGGATATTGTATGGAATGCCACTTTCACTTTCATAGCAATAATTCTCATATCACTTGCACTGGATGAAGCGGGTGTCTTCAAGTATGCTGCCCTTAAGATTGCACGCATGGCAGGAGGGCATGGGAACCTGCTGTTCCTCTTTATTATAATTCTCGGGTCCGGGATATCCGCAATATTTGCCAACGATGGAACTGCCCTTATCCTCACCCCAATAGTATACGAAATGCTCGTAAACATGAATGTGGAGAGGAAATACATTCTCCCTTTCATAATGGCAACGGGCTTCATTGCGGATTCCGCGTCGCTTCCTCTATCTGTGAGCAACCTGGTGAATATAGTGAGCACAACTTATTTCCACATTTCATTCCTTGGCTACGCCAGGGTGATGATACTCCCGGATCTTGTATCCATTGCTGCATCCCTTGCTATTCTATATCTATTCTACAGGAAAACAGTCATATCGCACTATGCAACGCAATCCCTGGGAAATCCGCGGGAAGCAATACGATCTCCACTCATTGCAAAGATGAGCATTCCTGTAATAATAGTCCTCATAATTCTCTATTCGGTTGGCGGCATCTATAATGTCCCAATTGCATTCATATCGGTTGCGGTTGCAGCATTCGTGATGATCTCTGCAAGGTCAAGCGGAGACATAGATACAGCCAAGATAATCAGGGAAGCACCGTGGCAGATAGTCATATTCTCATTCGGAATGTATCTTGTGGTCTATGGGCTCGGTTTGAACGGCCTCACGGAACTTATGGTTATTTTGCTGTCGCACATAGTGTCTCTGCCGGGACCACTTCCATATGTTTTTTCTGGATACTTCTTCGCCTTTCTGGCGTCAAGCATGAATAACATGCCATCTGTAATGCTGGGGGCACTATCCATCTCCTCAATTCATAGTGCCAATTATCTCATTTACACAAATGTCATAGGAAATGACATAGGACCTAAATTTACTCCCATAGGGTCTCTAGCCACGCTTCTGTGGCTTCACACACTGGATCGTAAAAATGAAATAAAAATTGGATACGGGTATTACATGAAGGTAGGATTCATAATTGCGCTGCCTGTCCTCACCGTAACGCTTCTTTCCCTGTATGCCATCTAGTTGTTATTCCTCCGGTTTGTGCACTGGAACTGCGCGTTTCTCCGCAACTTCCTTGCTGAACATGTTTTTGAGGAACATCCCTGTGTTCAACCACGCATACACCCAGAGTATGTTGAGAATAACGGCAATGGTTACGTATGCCCAGAGAAGCGCATAGAAATGAGTGAAGCCGAGAATCCTGATTGTTGATGTAGCAAAAAGCCCCAATGGGAATCCGTATGCCCATACTCCGAGCGTTCCCCTGGCAGGGTGCGTGAAAATGAGTATCACTACAACGAGAAAATTCCATACTTCAAAGCCCCATAGCAGTGCAGATAGCCATTCCACGGATGATGCTCCGATAAACAGCTGGTCTATCTTCCCGAAGCCTGCAAGTGAGAACAGGTTGATGATTATGAGACTCGATATTCCCACAGGCAGCATTGTGGTGGGCAGTGTCTCATGAACCTTGGTAGAGACATGGCCCGCCAGGGCCAGTGAGCCTATGAATATGAAAAGGAAGAAAAATATGCCAAGGCCCATGAGAACCAGGAAATACATTGTCTGAGCCTCCACTCCTCCGTAGAATTTCATAAGTGAACCGGCAAGGAATACGCTTGTGCCGATTGCCAGTGGCGGTATAACAATTGCGTAATTCATTTCACGTGGATTTATCTCCTTTGTATACAACCTGTAACCCAGGAGCACACCCAGCCCAAGTGCAAGGATGTAGTTGGCGTAGAAATCCACTGCCGACAGAGCCGCAGTGGTTCCTGACAGGCCGAAGAAGTATATGAGCTGGTAATTGCCAACGAATGCAATTATGGGAATAAGTGCAGTGAAACTCAGCCTGGTAAGATTGTTCCAGTGGGAGAATACGCGATCCTTCATGGCGAATCCACGGTACACCCAGATGCTGAATATGACCACAAAGATTGAAATTCCCAGTATTGAGAAAGCTTCTGCAACATACCTGAAGGCAATGCTGCCGGTTTCCCCGAAGGCGAGAATATAAACCTGTGCCAGTGCAAGAGTTGATATGGCGATACCGAACCATTCGGATCCAAATAGATTAAGCGTGCTTTTCCTCATGATAAAATCATTGCTCCTTTATGAATTCCATAAACTAAATGGATTTACCACTTGAGTATCTCCATCGCAGAAGTCAGTGCACGGTTGCCTGTTATGAATCTGGTGAGGAAGAGAGCATCCTCCATTTCTTCTTTCTTTCCGCCATTGAGGAAGAACTGTGTTAGATAGACACGGGCGCATTCCTCGTACCGTATTGAGATGCTCACTGCAAATGCCATGAGGAACAGATATTTCTGTTCAACCTCATAGGGAGACATCAATTCGGCCTTTTCCTTGAGGTGCTCCTCCAGCAGGTTAAATGACACTGATGCCAGGGAGCTGAGGTTTTCCGGAAGAAAATCCATTCGAGATTCTGTCTTCACATGATTCAATATCTTTTCAATCTCTGCACTTTTATGTGAAGGCCCGGTGAATTTCTCCACGATGGGCTGTATGGTTCCCATAAGTGCCATTGTGGAGGACATAAGTGCCATCTTAGCCGCCTTTATTGAATCAAGAACTTCCAGCATGCTGGCCTCAAATTTCTGGGCCAGTTTAAAGTGAATCATTGCGGAATCCGACTGCCCGTTGGCCAGGGACACCGAGAGCGCCGTAAGCGCCAGAATTTTTTTTGGAAGCTTTGTCCTCCCAAGATACAGGGTGTTATTCTCTCTGAATTGCTCTTTGGCCATTTCCACGTTATGATTGCCCAAAAGCTTAATCACTTCAGGCATGGCTCCAAGTGTGGATTTGGCAAATCTCTCTATTTCTTCCATTTCATTGCTCATAAGTGAAGAATAAGGGTATTCTACTTAACGGATGTTAGCAATAAATTGTATATTGAACCGAAACGGGGCAAATCTTGTGGATCTGCATCACTTGGCCTGCCACATAATTATGAATCACGAAGTTAATTATGGCAAATTCTAGGGTATTTCATCAAGTATGACCTCGAAGTCTATATCATAAATTCCAAAGTCAGGGAGTATTTTTCTGGCATAGTTTCTGACCTCGCTGCATTCCTCCCCGACCATCTGGATATGGAATCTTCGGGAACCTGTTGTAATCATAAATTTCTTTATGCGCTTCTCCTTTTTGACAGATGCCACAAATTCATCTATTCTCTCAGGTGGTACATTGAAACCTATCATGGCCTTGCATCCGAGGCCCAGTTTTCCATAGTCAATTTCTGCCCGACATGCCTTTATAATTTCCCTCTGCCGCAGGAGTATCATCCTGTCACGAACAGTCCAGAGATTCTTGCCTGTTTTATCAGCTACCTCATTGTAAGTCAGTGAACAGTTTTCCTCAACAAGTTCAATGATATCCAGATCCAGTTGATCCAATTTGAAAGGCTTCATCATTGTCAGATATTCAGACAAGATTTAACGCTGTCGAAAATTCGTTTGAGATGGCCATGTCAACGCCAGGATGCCCAATGGACCGATTCAGTTATATAATTGCAGGTTATATATATTATAACATGAAGAGTACCTCAAAGCGATTTATGGTATCATTTTTATCGTTCTTGCTTGTTTATCTGGCAATTTTCCTGCTCCCGCAGCTGGTACAGTCTGGCAGGATCACCCCAGGAGAAGGCGTTGTTCTGGCTCTTCCATTTTCCATAGCAGTGGCTTATGTCATGCTAAGGTTTGGTCGTAGTCAGGCCATTCAGCATATCAGGCTTCGCATATATTTGATGGCCTCAGTTCTTTCATTCACATTCATTGGCTCTGCTGTTTATATTCTTTCTGCCCATGGCACAGTTAACCGGCTGTTACTCTTCATCCCCGTAGATGCTGCAATACTGGCAGTTCCTGCATATCTGCTTTACAGAATTGGAAAACCTGCTGTTCTTAATCCAGATGACTTTAGCCATGAATACACTGAAAGGCTGCACAGTCTCCTTGGTGACGATGATGGAGGTCACCAGGACGTTTACATTTCCCACAAGAAGATCATGCGCTCATATGCAGAAACATCCAACGGGAAGGAATGGCATTCAATGCTGAAGGAGGATGCAATTCAGCAGCTGGATCCATACCAGATTGACGCAGTCCTTCTTGAAGCATATTATTCCAGAAAAAACGGTGTTGCCAGGAAGCTGATTCTGGGCGGTACTGCTTATGCGATTATAGCCGTTGATCTTCTGCTGATTTCATCAGTTCTTGTCACTCTGGTTTCTTCGGCCTATTTCATTTATGTGCTCATTCTCTCATTTGCAGGGCTGGTGATGATGGTCACGATTCCATTTTTCATCCTGTCCGTCACATCATTTCTGCAGTCCAGAGCAGACAGGGACGTATTAAAACATCTTTCAAATGCTGATTCATTTACGTCCGCCATAGAGAAGAAAGCGTCCCTGATGGTACCACTTCGCCCCATGACGCAGAGACAGCAGATGAGATATGCAAAGAGAATCAGCCGGATGACAGAGAAAAGGATAAACAGAATAAGAAAGTTCAGTGCCGGTTCAGGAAAGATATGATTGCAATTCTCCTTACATAACATGGGTGATGCCATGTCACTGCGTATCTCGATGAAGCCTGAACTCCAGTTGCTATCTGTTAAGGTATAAATATAAAAAGCTACTATTAAATACGAATGCATGCGGCAACTAACCTCGGGAAAGAAGCGGAAAGTATCATCGGTTTCAGCAGCAGCCACCCGGAAAAAATTCTTGGGCCACATCCCTTAAATGAAGGCACAGAGGTAAGATTTTACCTGCCCAGATCTACTGAAGCCTGGATGGAATATGCCGGAAACAGGATAGAAGTCAGGAACATTGGCAATGGCCTTTATGCAGGTACAGTCCCCATATCGGCCGGAAGGCAGTATCTGATCTGCGGGAAGGACAGCAGCGGATATGTTTCTCGTTCGCACGATCCATACGCATTCCCTCCCCTGCTGGCTGATCTTGATGCATACCTCTTCAAGAAGGGTGAAGATTACATGGCATACCGTGTTTTCGGATCGCACCCCATGAAATATCCTGAGGCCTCTGGGACACGATTTGTCGTCTGGGCACCAAGCGCACTGGCTGTATCAGTCATAGGCAATTTCAATCACTGGAACAGCGGTGAGCACCCAATGATCAATGTGAAGGATTCCGGCATCTGGGAGATTTTTATTCCGGAGTGCGCTGGAGGAGAGGTTTATAAGTTTGCAATAAAAACTCCGCAGGGAACGGTGGTGGAGAAAACCGATCCTTTTGCATCAAAGGCAGAATTGCGTCCACGCACGGCGTCAATTGTACACAATCCTGAATTCAGATGGAAGGATCGTTCATGGCTTGACAGGCGCGCTAAATTTTCCGCAGCTGAAAACCCCATGTCAATATATGAGGTGCACCTTGGCTCATGGGCCAGGTCCCCGGACGGAGGCTACCTCAGCTACCGGAAGCTCGCACCGCTTATTGCTGATCATGTGATCAGGATGGGCTTCACACATGTCGAGCTTCTGCCTGTGATGGAGCACCCCTTTGACGGCTCCTGGGGATACCAGGTTATAAACTATTATGCACCCACATCCAGATATGGGGATCCGGATGATTTTCGTTTCTTCATCAATCACATGCATTCCAGAGGCATAGGGGTCATACTGGACTGGGTTCCGGCGCACTTCCCCCAGGATG
>JAKAQT010000075.1 GCA_021819605.1 Thermoplasmata archaeon | reverse complement strand
TCCGATCTGTTCCTGTACAATTTGAGCCCATATTTCAGCCCAGAATATAAGACATCATACTGGAAGAACTACCTTGGTCTATCCTCAAACAAATACTCTATGATGGATTACCAGTGGCCTGGTTCGGTTAACCTCACAGCACTTGGCATGAATACATCAAAGACAAACTCTGTTCTCAATGTCTCACTGCAGGCCATGAAAGAGGGTGTGTTCCTAAGGGACCCTGTACAGTGGATATCTGAATGGCAGAACCTCATGGACAGTGCCTGGACCCAGATTATTGTGGATCATGGAAATTATTCCAAGATACCGACTATACTGAGTTCTGAGAACAGCGCTCTCTACAATTATCTGCTCAGCACCTACAACTATACCGTTGCACAGAACTACGAAAACGGGTATTACGCACCCATAGCTGTATCATCAGCGTCATAATTTTTTGGATCATTACAATATTTTTTACTAATTTATTTTCACAAAATTTGAAATTTTCGCCGGATAATAACGAAGCTATTAGAAAAGTGAATTCACATGATGGCTTTTTGTAAGCGAGATACTCAAGTTCATGTCGATGGTGTACCAAATAATGTGTAATTCTTAAGACCAGTTCCAGAATCAAAAAAGGAAGTTCATGAAAGATAAAATAATACCTCTGGAAACGGTTCAAGATCCCACAAATGATGGAAGAATTAGATAATAGAGTATAGTATATAGTCCGAATAACAGAGAAGAACCTCGTGGAGTCTATCTCTTCAGGAGAAATATAGGTACTCCTTGGAGATAAACAAGGACGGTGAAACGGATATTATAAAATGGGCCTTGGTAGCGGCTATGGAAGGAGCACTGATCTGAAAGCGCCATGTGGATCATTGAATGGTTTTTATAAATACAACAGAAACGGAAAGATGTTTCAGGAGAGGCATCCTTAAGTTTTCACAACTTTCGAGACACTATTATTTTCCAGCTTCGTTACAGATAGGGAGCGGCATTTTAGCTTTCCTTTTCTTCCGATATATTATGATTGCTCAAGACTACTGTGAATTTTTCCCCCCGCCAGTTAAAATGCCTCAGCGTGATTTCTTTTATTTCATCTGGGAGATGCGGATGAAGCAATGATCTGATATCGTTGCCGTCACCACCCAGGACGGGCATTCCTGCCAACCCTCCCAGCAGAGACATGATGAACATGGATGAGGACCACCCCTGCGCAAACTGGCCTGTTGGCGTGGGCTGCTCTGATGAATACGCCTCATTTATTCTCCCAGGGTCTGCTGAATGAAATGCGTTTTCAATGAAAGTCTTGATCTGGTCATATCCCTGGCCAAAGAATCCCTGCCTGTAAGCAGCAATTGAAAACCATCCTGTCATTAGCGGCCATACCATGCCAGTGTGGTATCCACCATCATACTTCTCATCTTCAGCAGACATGGATCGCACTCCCCATGGCGTTATCATGTCGCTCCCAAGCAGTTTTGAAAATTTATCCTTCACCCTCCTGTCATCAAGGAACATTGCAGGCACCGCCGGCATTGCGCTTTTAACAGCGTGTGCTGAAGTAGAATCTATGGAATCCGTGAAGTCTTGCCCTCCGAAGAACTCCTCCAGATATCTGTCCTTTGCTGTCCTCAGATCTCTGTCCTTCAGTCTGCCGCCAAGCGATTCCAGCACGGCAATCCAGAGCGCATTGATATCAACGCACTTTCCATCTCTCTGCGATGCCCATGTCTCTGGCCATCCTATGAGACCCTTTTTGAAGTCATTCTCAATGAGCATATCCCCATCTTTGTCACATGACATGGAGAAACCAAGCACCTTATCTTCAGCTGAATCCGGAAATGGCTCATAGCCCCAGTGGTTCAGCGATCGGTTACATATGATCCACAGCAGGTTGCTGTCAATTGACATGAAACGGGTGTCCGTGCTGGTTCTTGAAACCTCATATTCCTGATTCCCGAAATTGAGGGCAATCTCGTGGGGAATCTGGCCGTTCCTGGAATGATTCAGCAGTGTCTGCATGTGCTTTCTCGTAATTTCACCAAGCCCGCACATGTTCGCTGCCAGTCCCATCCACAATCCATCCCGCCCGAAGAACCATGAAAATACGGGAAAACCTGCAAACCATCCTGATCCTACACCTGTTTCGGAATAGAACTCCAGCAGATCATGCTTGGTCCAGAGAAATACCTTATCCAATTTTTTATTGCCAGTTTCTACCATGAGTGAATCCATGATTCTCAGATGATATCTGTTGGTCTGATCAAGATCGTTCCCGCCTTCCGGCACATCGTCAGATGATATGGTGAGGTGCAGCAGAGTAAAATTCTTGACAACTATGATGAGATAACCGTCAGTTAAATTGCAGGAAACACTGCCATCCGACTTAACGCTGAAAAAGGTTGTGCCGCTGGTGCTGATTACTGAAAATTGCTTCCCATTCCCAGAAATATGCATATCCTTATCTTCATCCATGGCTGGCCACGCATTTCTGTGATCAACTTTCAGCTTTATTTCAATGGAATGGCGCCCATCAGCACGGTACCATATGGAAAGCAGACCCCTGTCTGCAAGCACATAGTCCAAGCGCTCCATGATGTCGTATTCACGGTAAATATAGCCCAGTCCTCTGACATATTTCCTCAGTAAATCAGCCGCTGAAACCAGATCCATGAAAACTCTGAATTCCGAGATATGGCCTTTCCCATCCTCCCAGAAACCATTGCGTGTCCTTCTGAAATCCGTTGGAAGGACTTCGCCGTTTATGCATGAAATGAAATGAGATTTCTTTCCCTTGATCATGGAGTAGTTGAAGCCATCAAGCCGGTCCTCAGGAACCTTAACCCAGTATTCCATCCGGTGCATGTTGGACGATTCGTCAAGATTCCTGCACTGATCCATCAGCATTTCTGCCATCTGGCATGAACTGATGCTCTCCCCCGTATCCACAAAACTGTAGCTTATTTCTGACTTAATAATTGTCCTATGGGCGATCCCCGAGGATTCATGGGAATGCTTTATATTCAGGTAAATGCATTCAATATTGGTGACTTGAATTACATCCACTCCTGAAAGAATAACATTGCCCATCAATGGGAGAGATGTTCCAGTGGTGCTTGGAAGCGGCACTACGGATCACATCCTTGATACTGCTGGAAAGTATGACAGTGTTGTATTTATATCAGGAAGCTCCGCCATGGAAAAGTTCTCCCATTATATTCCTGACCTGGATTCCATAAGGGGAGACCTGACCAAGATCACGCTTAACGAGGGGGATAACCTCAAGAATGTGCGCAATTACCAGAAGATAGTAAAGGTGCTCATAGACAGGAACGTTTCCAGCGATTCCCTTGTCATAGCCCTGGGATGCGGAGAAGTCCTGGATCTTGCCGGATTTGTTGTATCAACCTACAGGGGAGGCATGGATTACATTCCCGTTCCCACAACGCTGCTAGCACAGATAGGCAATTCTGTTTCCGGCCTTGCAGGCATCAATTTCTCAAATCATGAGGATGTCATATGCAGCAGATCTACGCCATCTGAAATTATCGTTGATTCCCATTATGTAAGATCACAGACCAGTGACGAGATCAGAGATGGGTTTGTGGAAATGGCCAGGTACGGTATGGTGGCAGATCACTCCATAATAAGCATGTTAATGACCGCTGAGGACGTGCGATCCTTCAGGGAATCCGAAGGAATCTGCAAGATCATAGGAAAGGGGATGCGCATAAGGGCAGAGCAGATGTCCCCTCAGGCTGGAAAAAGGAACATTGCCACGGAATTCGGGAAAACCATTGGATCAGTTCTTGGTGAAATACACAGGAACAAGGTTACCTATGGCCAGTACATGGCTACAGGGATGCTGATGGAATTCTTCCTTGCCGAGAGGTCCGGAATCTCCGTGAAGAACCAGCGTGAAATCCTCAATTCAGTTCTTGACAGATTCGGGATAAAGAGGTCTTCACTGAAGGACGCCGGCATTGAGACCATAGTCAAGAAACTTGGTGAAAGATTCCCTGGGGAACGCAGCACCATTGATCTCCTTGTGCCCGATGAGCCTGGAAAGAGCCAGAGGATTGAGATAGGCAAGGATCGCCTGTTCTCTCTCCTGAGGTCATACACGGAACTCTATGAATTCATTCCTTCCCAGTGAATATGGAATACGTTACTGGCACCATGATGAATATATTTACAAGTAATTCATATGGACGGACATGCTGCTTTTTGAAGATTACAGGAAAAAACTTACCGAGAGTATCAGATCACTATATCCTGAAGTGAAGGATAATGACATTGCGCCTGACCGAACAGGACATGCAGACCTGGCCCTGAGGGCATTCTCGCTTCTCAGGAAGGGAGACATTAAAATTGAGGATGTTGTGTCAAAGATCACAAGTGCACTCTCAGGAGAGGATTACATTGCTACCATAACATCATCCGGTGGCTACATAAATTTCACCCTGAACCCTGCAAAGCTAATGGAAGCTATCTCCAGCGAAATATATGGCACGGATAGGTTCCCAGACGTGTTCCAGGACCCTGAACGTGTTTCAGTAGAACACACCAGCACCAACCCCACAGGACCCATACACATCGGCAGAATCCGGAACTCTATAATCGGCGATTCTCTTTTCAGGATCCTTTCAAGGTACGGGTACAGAGTAACCACACAGTATTTTGTCAACGATTCCGGAAGGCAGGTTGCGTCACTTTATGTGGGTTACAGAAAATTTGGCCAGAATGAAAACCTCACAACTGAGAAACTTCTGAAGGCGTACCAGAGAATGCACAGGGAGGTGGAGGCAAATCCTGAGCTGGAGAAAGAAGTGGACGAAACCATAAGGCAGTATGAGGCTGGAAAACCGGAGGTTATGGACGGAATAAGGACAATCTGCTCAGTGATACTTGGCAGCATAAATGGCACCCTTGAAAGGCTCGGCATAAAGATAGATGATTACACCTGGGAATCCGATCTCATCAGGAACGGCGATGTGAACAGGGTGCTGGAGAGCCTTGAGGATGAACTTGAGGATGAGGGAGGCGCGAAATACGTATCAAGCGGAGGGAGGAAAATGTTCCTTACAAGAAATGACGGCACCTCTCTTTACTTTTCCAGAGATATTGCTTACCACCAGTACAAGATGGATAATTTCGACTGGATCATCGATGTTCTTGGGGAAAACCACAAGGAACACGCTGGCCACATCAAATACGTGATGAAGGATCTCCTTCACAGGGATGGTAAGCTGGACTTCGTGTTCTACTCATACGTTTCACTTGAATCAGGTAAGATGACCACCAGAGGGGGAAACATAGTTACTGCAGATGAACTGCTGGACAGGGCCATTGAGGAATCATTGAACATCGTGAGGAACAAACGCAGCGAACTGCCGGAATCGGATCTCTCAAGGATAGCTCAGGCTGTGGCCACATCTGCTGTAAGGTTTCACATCGTCAAGCTGAATGCAAACAAGCAAATGGTTTTCAAATGGTCTGAAGCCCTGAGCCTAGAAGGAGATTCCGCACCCTTTGTAATGTATTCATATGCCAGGGCAGCAAGCATCCTGCGCAAGGCTGGAGATGCAGATCTCAGACCTGAAGGGAGTTACGGTGACCTGGAAGCGCCTCTCGTGAAGAAGATGTATGAATACGCCTATGTTCTCCACGATGCGGCGTCGGGACTCAAGCCTGAGACCATTGCCAACTACCTGCTCGAGCTGACCAGAACCTTCAATGATTTCTATACAAACTGCCCTGTGCTTACAGCTGATTCATCAGACCGCGGAAGAAGGCTTTCCATTGTCAGTAACTTCAAAAATATAGTGAAAGATGCTGCTTACCTGGTTGGTATAAATGTTCTTGAAGAGATGTGATCTCTTCTAAAAATTATTTCTTTTTCTCGTCCTTCTTTGCCGGCTGCTGCTTGGGCTGTGTGGCGGGCTGGGTTGTCTTTGTCTTCTTTGAGCCTCCGGATGTAAGCCTGTAGTATGCGAAGGATATGACAATGATCACAGCTATGACACCAACTATGATGAGTGGTGTTTTGTAAGCTGGCGGATTAACGCTGTGCGTGAATGTATAGGCACTTGTGTTTGCAAAGAATGATGGCTCGGTGCTGTTTGTTGCCTTGAATACGAATGTTACACTGCCTGATGCCGGTGAAGAGAAGTTGAAGTCAACGGATTTTGTTGTCCCTACTGGAAGGTTCGTGTATGAATGGCTGGTCACAAGCTTCCCATTTACGTACAGGCTTATTGTGTATGATCCCGCATTTACAGTTCCATTGTTGCTCACATTAACGTGGGCAGTGACGGTTGATCCCTGGTCGGGTGTTGTGGAAAGGTATGCGCCCTGCACTATGATCATTGGTGTGGCAATTGTCATTGTAAGTGCCCTGCTTGATGTTCCATTGACACCAGACGGATTTGTGGCGTTGAGTGACATTGTGAGCCCGCTGACCGTGTTGAACTGGACCTTCACATAAGACGAGTTTGTCATGTTTCCGCCCATAACGACATACGTGCTGCTGCCTGGCGTAACCTTGGTTCCGTTTGCATATACCACACTCCAGTTGTAGCTCAGGCTTGTTTCCTTATAGTAAGGGTCTGTGGAGGAATTAGCTGAGAAAGTCGTTACCTGCCCTGCAACAGGGTTGGTCTCAGACACCCCGGTAGCGTTATAAAGAGTCATTACAGGAGATGGAGATGTGGTATCATTCACTGTTACGGACAGGGATATGTTTGAGTATGTGCCTGCAACGCTTGTGACATTGAGATAGCCTGTCACCGGTCCGCCAAGGCTGTTGAGCTGTGTACTGGAAGGGGTGTTGAATGTCTGGGTTATGTTCTGCCCCAGAGTCTTGTAGCCTGTGTAGCTGCCAATTGTGGCGAAATACCATGTGAATGTTAGTGGAACGCTGTAGCCTGACTTGTTGAGATAAGAACCATATCCGCTGAACTGCACGGTCTTGGACTGCGGGACGTACATGCTTGCCTTGGAGCTTATATCCCTTGCAGCAAAGTTCACCTTTCCTGATGAGGTCACATTCAGGCTTATTGATGGCGTCTGTGAGGATGTGATGGCTATGACACTGAAATTCGTGGTGTTCGATGCACCGGAACCGCTGGTATAATTCAGCATTATCTTATGTATTCCAGATGTGTTGAACTGATCCAGGCTCGCATTGTATCCTGTATACATGAGCTTTGTTCCATTGTACCATCTGAAGGTTGCGCTCTGGTAATCGTGCTGGCCGGTTACTGGGTTATAATAGGCCGATGAAACATTGTAGTAAACATTGACACCTGCCGGAACCACGAATGTGGTATTACTGAGTGAACTGTTCACTATGTAGTTCCTGGACACCATTCCATTCCAGTACAGAGAAATCTCGGAAGCCACAACGGTGGGTTTCACAGATGGAGTGAACTTCAGGTTAAGGTAGCCATTGGATGCCTGAGGCGTTATATTTACAGGGCTCTTGAATGAGGTTACAACGCTTGTTGGTGAAGCAAGCGCAACAGTTGAAAGATT
>JAKAQT010000074.1 GCA_021819605.1 Thermoplasmata archaeon | reverse complement strand
AAGCTGACCAGGACTCTCCCGTTGCCCAGTGGGAGATACCTTACCATTACAGGGGAATAGGAATGATGCTGTCTTAAATCTTTTTGGTAGGTGGGAATGCTTTCTGGCTGGTATCTGAAATATCTGACTTGCTATGATCGCAGATGCGCCCAGGATTCCATCTATGTTTAATTTCAGTTCCTCATCCCTCACAACCTGGCAGGGCTTGGCCTGTATTTCAATCCCTGGACATCAGTATGTTCGTGACAGGAATGTGGCTGCCTCTGGAGGTATGGATGCACCACATGTATACATCCTGCCTGCATGCGATCAGATATGCCTTCACATATGATCTGCCTGGATGAAGGATAGCAATTTTCATTGAAAAACAACATATGTATATGCCCGTATCCGGTTATTGTTTCATGATTCCAGGACAGGAGTGGATCATAACCAACCGGAACGGCAGCTATGCATCTTCAACCGAGAGCCTTGCCAACACAAGATCATATCACGGCCTCCTTGTGAGGAATGTGGATGATCACTTCCTGCGAATGGTACTGGTCAACAAGGTCTTCGAGGTTGTGGCCACAGAATCTGGAGAGGTTTCACTTGATACCAATTACTATGGAGACGTTGTCTATCCTGATGGATACCGCTTCCTCCGCAAATTCTCTGATTTCCCTGTTCCAAAGTTCAGATACTCCGTCAACGGCATTGATGTCTGGAAAGAGATTGCCATTCATCCACTTGAAGACCAGATAAGCATCAGATACACGTTTCCAGGAACTCCCACATCAAAAATCAGAATAATACCGCTCATATCCTTCAGGAGCTACCATGAGACAATAAGTGAGGGTTCAAGAATCTATAAAACAACAATGCAGGGGCGCACAGTGAGTGTCGCAAGCGGAGATCTTTCTGTTTCATTTGATTCCACAGGGAAGTTCCTAGAGACAGGCCGGTGGTACAGAAACTTTATCTATCCGGTTGAAAGGGAGAGGGGCACCATATTCCGTGAAGATCTCTATGAGCCTGGCGAATTTCATTTCACAGACCCGGGTAAATCGCTTGAATTCAGGATATATTCAGGAAACTCTTTGGATTTGCCATTTCACCAGGTAAGGAAGGCCATGGAGAACCATATCAGGAAAAACGGCGTCTACCTTGCAGGTCTCGGGCAGATCCCCCTGAGGTCGGCCATGCTGCTGACCAGGAACAATATAATTGCCGGTTATCACTGGTTCGGGCCCTGGGCAAGGGATGCTTTCATTTCCATGCCAGGTTTGCTTCTTGTAACCGGAAGGTATGGTGAAGCCGTGGATCTACTGAAAGCCTATCGCAATGTATCACGAAGCGGTGCTGTTCCCAAGAGGCTTGAGACTCCGGATGATTTCAGGACCGCAGATTCGGGGCTGCTCTACATTTATGCAGCCTGGAAATACCTGCAGTATTCCGGTGATCTCTGGACAGCAGGAGATCTGTTTCCGTTTCTGACAGATGTTGCTATGAACTACATAAGGGGCAACGAACTCTATTCCATGGATGGACCTTTTATAAGGCTGAATGGGGCTCCATTAACCTGGATGGACGCTGAACGGGATGGCGTTGTTTTCACCCCCAGGAAAGGCGTACCTGTTGAGGTGAATGCCCTGTGGTACAATGCACTGAAGTCTCTTGAAGATATCTCGGGAAGAATTAAAGCGAGCCTTCCGGCCGAACTCCGGGGACTGTCTGAGCAAGTCATGGAGACATTCCCTGCCGCATTTGTGAAGAATAATACTGTTCTGGATGTGGCACGCCCGGATGACCCCGGCCTGCGCCCCAACTTTATACTGGCATTCAGCCTTCCATTTCCTGTGCTGCAGGATTTCGGCAGATTCAAGAATGCTGTTGATGAGCGGCTGCTAACCAGGTATGGCATCAGGACCCTTGATCCTGGAGATCCGGGCTATAAGGCACACTACGTGGGTGACTTTCCAAGCCGTGATGCGGCATACCACAACGGGACGGTGTGGCCCTGGCTCATTGGACCATACATCACCGCTTCACGCAGGTCAGGATATTCACCGGAAGCGCTTCTGAACCATTTCCGTCCCATGCTTTCGCTGCCATATCTCCCCGAGATTTTCGATGGTGATCCGGATGGCACACCAAGGGGTTGCATGATGCAGGCATGGAGCTACGGTGAGATCATGCGCATCTATCATGAGGATGTAATCAATCCTGGGGGGATGTTTGAATGAAGATTGCCGTCATAGGGTGGGAGCTGCCTCCGGCATTCTCCGGCGGCCTTGGAGTCCACACAATTAACCTTTTCGGCCGCCTTGCGGCAATCATGAATATAGATGTGTACGTTCCGGCCATGAAGAGGCTGGGAAGGAACTACCCCTTCAATGTTGTTCCGGTGAGGCTGCAGAGAGGAGTCATAGGCAATCCCTATGAGATAGAGGGTTTTCCTGATTTCAGAGAGGCTGTTGACGACTATAACCTGAGGGTCTTTGAACGGTTTGATCCCCACGGAGTTTCACTTGTACACTGCCATGACTGGATAACATTCCGTGCCGGGGAGATGATCAGAGAAAAATACGGCATTCCGCTTGTGGTCACTTTTCACAGCACAGAGCGTGACAGATCTGGCAATTTCAATCCACAGGCAGATATCATGAGCCTGGAAAAGGAGGGTGCTAAAGCAGCCGACAGGATCATAGCGGTTTCCAAATTCACCAGGGATGAGATAATAAGGGATTATGGGGCAGACCCCGATAAGATCACTGTGGTCCACAACGGCGTGGACAATGAACACTATACAATGCGCCCCAGAACCTATGAACCCACAAAGAGGGTTCTTTACCTGGGCAGGGTTACCACACAGAAGGGCCCCAGATTCTTCATGGAAGCAGCGGAACTTGTATCGCAGCGTATGCCAGATGCAAGATTTGTCGTGGCGGGAACCGGAGACCAGTACAACGAAGTGAGAAGGCTTGCGTCGGAACTGGGCATATCAGGAAAGACAGATTTCACTGGATTTGTCAGTTTCCGGAAGTCTGTGGATATATACAGATCCAGTGACGTTTTCGTTCTTCCTGCTGTTTCTGAGCCCTTCGGAATGACTGTGATTGAATCCATGATACTTGGAACACCCGCAATAATCAGCAAAACAACAGGCGTTGGAGAGGCTCTTCGCAATGTCCTGCGGGTTGACTACTGGGACACAGAACTCATTGCAGATTATGTGGAATCTATGCTTATGTTCAGGTCCATGAGAAGGATAATGGGCACAATGGGGCAGCAGGAAGCTTCAAGATTCACATGGGAAAAAGCCGCCCTTGATACCATGGGGGTGTATCTCTCCATATGAAAAACCTTGTGTTCTATTTCCAGGTGCATCAGCCCAGGAGGATAAGACCATACCGCAGGTCTGAAATAGGCGTAAAGCACGATTATTTCTGGGATGAGAGGAACATGGAAATCATGCAGAGGGTTGCCCAGAAGTGCTATCTTCCTGCCACACGCATCCTGCTTCAGGAGGGAATCCCGGCCTCCTTTTCCCTGTCAGGAGTCTTCCTGGAACAGGCTGCTGAATATGCCCCTGAAGTGATTGATATCTTTCGGGAGTACTTCAGGTCCGGACTGGGTGAGATAATGTCCGAGACATATTATCACAGCCTTGCCTCCATATGGAATCCCCGGGAATTCAGGGAGCAGGTTGAGGAACATCGCCGCCTTGTTCAGAGGCTGTTTGGGGTGAACCCCGTGTCGTTCAGGAACACAGAGCTGATCTATTCTGATGGTATATCCCATGAAGTTAGAAACATGGGTTTCAGGAACATAGTAACCGAGGGGACGGATGAGATAATAGCCGCACATACGCCAAACTTTGCCTACAGATCAGTATCCGGGCTGAAACTGCTTCTCAGGAACTACAGGATGAGCGATGACATTGCCTTCAGATTCTCAAACCCCAACTGGAATGATTTCCCGCTGTTTGCAGACAAGTATGCCGGGTGGGTTGCAGCTTCCCCCGGGGATGTGACCAATGTTTTCATGGATTATGAGACATTTGGGGAGCACCAGTGGAAGGAAACAGGCATATTCCAGTTTTTGAAAAGCCTGCCCCACGAGCTTTCCAGCAGGGGCGTGGAAATAACCACAGTGGAAAAAGCCGCCTCGGAGAACAGTGATCACGGAACTGTAAGCGTGGAGAATCCCATATCGTGGGCTGATACGGATAGAAATCTCAATGCCTGGCTTGGAAATGCAATGCAGAATGATGCATTCAATGCCATGAAGACCGTGTATGATACAGACGCGAAAACATGGAGACTTCTTCAAACTTCAGATCATATATATTATATGTCAGTCAGGAACTTCGCCGATCAGGATGTACACTCATATTTCAACCCTTATCTGTCCCCGTACCTTGCCTTCATCTATTACATGGCAATACTTGATGATTTGAAGAATGGCCGGGTATAACGCCGCTCACTTCTGCACGCCACTTTCCATTTTCTTTGGTCTTCCTCTTCCACCATGGTGGCTTCCCGTGTTTTCATGCATGTTATGCCTGCGCATTCCGGGCCCTTCCTGAATGCCCAGTTTCCGCAATGCCATTCTGGCGTTTGTAACTCCATCCAGAGACCGGGCAGCCTCAGTTTCCCCGATGTAATTGAGCCACATTGTTATGTGTCCCTGGCGGAGATGGTATTCCAGGCTTGCCGGATCTACGCTGGAGAGACGTTTTATCTCGCTTTTTAGCTCTTCCAGATTGGCAGCACTTCCAATGGTGCGATCATAACTCTTAAAATAGAATTTTTCCATAATATACGTACTCCATTATGGGATAAATAATTTGGCAAATTCATGAAAGTCTGAATTTTCTTTTCTGCGTTGTGATTCCAATACTTTCAGCTGCAGGATAAATGTACTTCACGTACTGCAAATGGCTCAGTGAGCGCTTTGGGGCAAAAACTGTCCTTAAGATGTCATGAAAAAAGTTCTTCTGGCCACGCTTTCATGACGATGTTAGCGTGAGAGCCGGAGAGGCAGCAGATTATTAACTCGACCTGCGAGGTCGCAACCTAGATTTACTGCCCTTCGCCTCGACATAATACTCTGAAACAAGGGTGAATAGAAGGCTGTCGAGCATTCTCCGACTTTAAACTCTCACCAACCACACTGGGAGGTGGTATGAATACTGATTGGAATGGATGTTCATACCTATAAATGATTTATGGGGAGGTTAAGGAGGGGATCGGTCTTCCGTTCTCAAACGTAGTGTATTCATAACTGAAATGGAAGATAATGGGGATGTGAAGGAACAGTATGAGATTTTGAACGATGAATCTGCATGGACAGGGTTCAGGGAGAGATATCTCTCCATTGAACCAGAGATATCACTGGAAGTATCCACATCCAGGAAATACGTAGCAAGAAAGCTGAGGGACATGGGTTTCTCCGTGCATCTGGCAGATCCTTCAAAACTTTCTCTCATATTCAACACAGCCAGGAAGAACGACAGGGAGGATTCATACAAGCTTGCAAAGCTTCTGAGGCTTGAGGAACTCCCTGAGGTGCATCTTCCATCCAGGTACTCTGATGATCTGAGATCACTTGTCAGGTACAGAAAGTCACTTGGAGAGACCATAACCACGATCAAGAACAGGGTTCATGCCATCCTGGCATCTGCAGGCATAAGAATTGATGCAACTGACATATTCGGAAAGAAGGGGATGAAATGCATTCTGGGATCAGTGGATAACATTTCCACTGCCCAGAGATTCGTCATCACTGATCTGCTGGATCAGATAACATACCTGATGGGGAAAGAAACCATGGTGGAGGATGAGATATCCAGATCTGTCATGAATGACAGTGATCGGGATTCGATCACATTCAGACATGAAGGAGGGCAGGTGACAGGGCAGTGCAGCCAGGGAAGAAAAGAAACGCCTCAGGAAGGATGAGCGCAGGGAATCCATGACGAGAAGATCCAGGGACGGATCGTTCGCGCAGAAGGATGGGAAGAACTTCTTCGGATACAAGCAGCATTCATCCCTGTAAACGCCGGTCAAGATTTGTGCAAAATCGCCGGTTTGAAATTGACCCCCCTTATATATAGCTTTCATTGCTTTTTCACTCCTTCCTCATTGTTGGCAGTGAGTTCTTCTTCCTGTCCTTCAGCCTGTATGACTCGCCCTTGATGTTGATGACAGTGCAGTGATGGAGTATCCTGTCAAGGACAGCTGAAGCCATCACTGCATCCCCGAGGATCTCGCCCCATTCGCTGAATGACTTGTTGCTTGTGTAGATCGTGGATCTCTTCTCGTACCTGGACGACACGAACTGGAAGAACAGGTTCGATTCTTCCCTTGTCAATGGCAGGTAACCGATCTCATCCACTATCATCAGCCTGAACCTGGAATATGTCTTTATCCTGTATTCAAGTCTCTTGAGATCATAGTCTCTCTTAAGTGTCTGCACAAGCTTCATGGCGGATGTGTAATATACCGGAATATCGGACATGATTGCGCGCATTCCAAGTGCAATGGACAGGTGTGTCTTCCCCACACCTGGTGGACCAAGGAATACAACATTCTCTGTGTTGTGTATATACCGCAATGTCATGAGATCATCAATCACCGATCTGTCAATGGAGGGCTGGAAGGAGAAATCGAAATCATCCACTGTCTTCCGGAATGGAAAACCGGACCAGTTCAGCATGTTCTCCGTCTTCCTTGAAAGCTTGTGCTTCAGCTCTTCGGAGAGGAGATGATCCAGTATGTCCATGACCGGCCTGTCATGGGATGTTTCAAGGTATGAATCAATGATGCTTTCCATTGTTGACATGCCCAGCCTGCTGAGGTATTCATGTACCCTCTCATATGAATCCATCATGACACCTCCTCGTATCTCTTCAGGTCGCGTGTTTCCACCATCTGCCCGTACACTGCGGAATTCTCTTCACGTATTGCCTTGAGAAGGCCTTCAAAATGCTCCTTCTTCCTTGATATCCTTCCTGTTCCGGGTATCGGGGAATGTTCAGCAACAATGCTGGAATCGATCTCTATTTTCACCAGTGCTGATTCCTCAATGATACTGCATTCCCTGCCTGCATATTTCCAGGGAACGGAATACCTGTTCCCCTTATACGAAACATAGCAGTCCCTTGAGACCTTCCTGATCTCCTCCTTCCTTGTCATGTATGCCGGTACCGATGATAGCGGATTGAGAGTTTCATCTTTCAATCTCTGCAGGGGTACCTCATGCGTCGTTCCATGTATCTGGGAATTGACCTTCTTAAGCCATTCCCGGCACTGCACATTGATGTCTGATAGCGACTCAAATGTCCTGCCTGCCCAGAAGTTGTTTCTCACATACTTTATTGTGTTCTCGATCTTCCCCTTCGTTTCCGGCCTGTATGGGTAACATAACCTTATCACAATACCATGGTACTCTGCGAAGTCCATGAATTTCGGATTGAATCTGGATTCTGAGGCTTTCAGTTTTCTGTCGATAACAACCTGCTTCATGTTGTCGTAGAGGATTGTA
>JAKAQT010000073.1 GCA_021819605.1 Thermoplasmata archaeon | reverse complement strand
TGAATCCGGACATTACAAGAATTGCTGCAACTGCTCCGGCCGATGCCAGAAGGGGACCATTTGTGGTGAAAAGTATGAAGTATACCGCTGATGCCACAGCACCATTAATAAAAGCAGGAACGAAGAACCATAGTGCCATGCTTTCACCAAATCTCTGGCATCTGGCGGGAAAAATACTGAAGAAAGATATGGCGCATAGAATGCCGGCTGAGGTATCCCCCTTACTCACAATTATGTATCAGCTTCTGAATCTAAATATTTGTCATGATACATTCTGGAAACCAGATATGGAGGAAGAAGTGCAGCATTATTCTGTTATTTGTGAGCCTGGGAAAAGATTGGGTTTTTGCAGTGCACAGGGCCATTGCCTCTCTCATATCACATGGCAATTGCAGATGCTTATCCAGGGTCAGAAGCATGCAACAGGATCGAGTAATGATCCAAGAGCACCATAAAGAACATGAACAGATTCTACCTTCTCGGATAAAGGCTGGCTTCCTCCCAGTAGAGGCTTGCGGATAATGCAACGAGATGGCCCGGTATATCTATCCATGATGTATTCAAGCCTTCTGCAAGATGGAGGAAACTTTGCTGATTAATGAATGGCAGGGCACTTAAAATGAATAAAAAAGAGATGCACGGCGGTAACATCTGGTCAGCGGCCAGGCGGCTTGGGGTGACAGCTGGCAAACTGCTGGACTTCAGTTCAAACCTCAACGACTTTCCAGTTTCATATCCAGAAGGCATATTGGGAAATCTGGATCTTTTGCGGGCATACCCCGATCCTGATCACAGAATATACCTGGAGAACCTTGCCAAGTATCTGAGTGTTTCTTCTGAGAATATCTTACTTGGGCCAGGCCTTACCCATATGATATACAAGTTTTGCCAGGCCAACAGATCCCAGGGCGCTCTGATAATAGACCCATCGTTCTCTGAGTATGAGGCTGGGTGTTCTGCATCCTCTATCCCAGTATACCATGCAGGCAGCATTCAAGAGATTCTTGAAGCAAGTTCATCAAGGAATTATAACATTGTAGTTCTGGCAAGCCCATCAAATCCAGTGGGCAATATAATCACTTGGCCAGATATGCAGGAAATTCTCTCAGCAGCTGAAAGAAGTAATTTTATGGTCTTTTTGGACGAAGCATTCGCAGATTTTGCCTCTGATTATGACAGAACCAGGGCATGCAGGGAGGCAACAGAGAATCCAAATCTTGTTGTGGGGCGGTCGCTGACTAAGCTTTTTGGCCTAGCATCCCTCAGGCTGGGATTAGTGGCCTGTAACAGGGAGAACATAGACAGGATTTCAGGTGTTATGGAGCCATGGTCTGTGGGGCAGGATGCACTTGAATTCGTAATGGCCATGAACTACGGGCAGTTTTCCCGACTGCCAGAAATAACGGCGAGGGAAAGGCTCTGGATGACGTCTGCTCTTTCCAATCTTGGCTTTCATACAGCAGGAGATCCGCGGGCAAATTACTTTGTTGTAAGAATCCCGGATGCCGTAGACGTTCAGGAGCTTGAATCGTTTCTCAACGCAAGGAACATTCTTGTGAAGATGATAAATGATGCAGAAGGAACAGGAAAATTCTGCCGTATAGCTGTGAAAAGACATGAATACAACGTGATTCTTGTAGAGTCCTTCAGAAGTTTCATTAAGTCCATTGGAGAGCAGGATGACTGATGCAAACCTTTACGGTTTTATGCTTGCTGTTTCCATCCTGCTTGCCGCACTGGCAGTAGACAGGATCGTTGGAGAATATCCTGCCTCTGTGCATCCAGTTGTGTGGATTGGCACAGCCATAGGAAAGCTGGATCCAGTTTACAGGAAAATAGGGGGATTCCTGGGTGGGTTGCTTTTTGTGGTCACCGTGGAGGCCATATTCATAATTCCCCTTTATGCAGTTATCTACTACCTGACACCTTTTGTAATCGTTCAGGCAATCCTGATGATATTCTTCCTGAAAGCGACATTCTCCATCAGGGGCATGAATGACCATGTGAGGCCCATAATTTCTGCCCTTGAATCAGGTGATATTGAATCTGCCAAGAAACATCTCTCAATGGTGGTGCGGAGAGATACCTCGGGAATGGAATCTGGACTTATATGCTCCGCTGCAATTGAAACCGTCTCGGAAGGATTTGTTGACGGCGTGCTGTCGCCTCTATTCTACTTTTCAATTTTTGGGCTTGCAGGAGCACTGTTCTTCAGGATAGCAAACACATTTGACTCAAATATTGCCTACAAGGATGCAAGAAATTTTTCCTTCGGGAAGTTCGCTGCAATTCTTGACACCATTTTGAACTACTTTCCCGCCAGGCTGAGCGCACTTATCATATATTCAGTGGCATCAGCAATGCGAATCAGGCCGGCATCCTATGATATGATGCCAGCAGCCGCAGTCCCCGACAGCACCAATGCAGGCTGGCCAATGGGCTCAATGTCAAACTGCCTTGGGGTAAGGCTGGAAAAGAAAGGCGAGTATGTGTTCAACCCTGATTACAGGAATCCAGGCGTAGATGACGTGAAAAAGGCGCTGTCAATTTTCACTTTTGCCTCATATCTGTCGGTCTTGATTCTACTGCTGCCATTGATGATATTCATTTATACGGCTCTATGATTTCAGTACATGCAGACAAATCAGGAACGGAAAATATTTCTTCTTCTGGCAGGCAGTACTTCGGTTTCAAAGATCCCGGGAATAACGGCCGCAGGTGCCACTCCAGAACTCTCATTTTTGACCCCCGCTGTGGATGCGGAAATCCTGACCGAGGGCAGGCCTCTGAGCATGAACGACCCACCCATGACACCTGACGGCATCCCGACGCCATCAATCATAACCCGGGCCTGCCTGAATATTGCATCACTCTGGCCTCTGGTAATAAATGCAGGAATGGCCCAGAAACCAGGATCAGTGTTTCTGGAAACAGGGCTTGGACCGGCAGGAAATCCAGTGAATGGCGACGCTCTGCCGGAACTGGACAGGGCTATCAAAACGGGCAAAGAAATTGGAAAATTCCTGTCCAGAACCTTCAGTGACCTGTACATAGCGGAATCCGTCCCAGGTGGCACCACAACGGCATACCTTGTTCTCAAGGCGATGGGCTACAGTGTTGAAACAAGCAGCAGCCTCAAGATGGGCTCTGATGCCATCAAGGAGGACCTGTGGCACACCCTGACGTCAGGGAAGGAGAACAGAAAGATGAATCCACTTGATGCGGTGAAAAGATATGGGGATTATATGATGGCATTAGCACTGGGGCTGAGCAGGGGAGCATCAGAGAGCAGGCTCCATTACTGTGGGGGCACGCAGATGGCCACGGTTTTCGAACTTGACAGAACCATAAATAATCCCACTGGAGGCAGGGATGTTATCACAACCGGCTGGGTAATTGATCACAAACCGGATACCATGAAGAAGCTTGTCCGGGACCAAAATCTAGTGAGAACCGATATTTCATTCCACGATTCTCCATTTGAGGGACTCCGTAAATATGACGAAGGACACGTGAGGGAGGGAGCAGGCATGGGTGGATCATATTATCTGGCATCGGCCGTCAGTGGCAGAAAGGAAATAATGGAAGAGATCAACAGTGTCTACGGGGAGCTTGCGCAAATCAGATAGGATATGCGCTTACCCAAGTGACTGTCTGTAGATCTTCAACGCATTTGGAAAAGGTAATCATTTCCATGGAAACATTTTATAATTGATTACCAATTGCAATGAGCCGGACTTGGCCGGGAAGCCAGACACTTCCTGTTACCCGAAGCCTACATGCGGGGGCGACAGCCGGGAAAGGGCAACCAGACTTCTGGCAGGCCCTGTGGAATCAATGACGTTCTGTCCCTTCGGATCGAAGGTTCGGGAATTGCAGATCGAAGGAACTGCAGATCCCGATTTACCAGGAGAACCCGTCAGGACCGGAAGGGAGCACCGGTATCCTGGACTCTTGATGCTGAAGGGGTGCGGGATCGAGAGGAAGCAGGGGGCACCTGTCAGGACATCTGGTCCGATCCCGGTGAGTCCGGTTTATTGGTTTTCAGGATATCTGGTTTTTTAATTCTTAATAAAGCTTCCGCATTGTCAGTCGATAGCATTCCTGATATCTTATGAGTCAAAATTTTATATGATGAATCTGTTAGCTTTTCCTAAATGGGAGATAAAATGAATGAAAAGGATGATACAGAATCAAATGGCGTTGATCAGACACGACGAACGTTCCTGAAGGGTGCTGCTGCATCCCTCGGTGCACTGCTTGTTGGTGGAGTATCAGTTGAAAGATTTTTTGTTCCGAAAAGCCGAAATCAGCCAGTTACCAGCTCATACCCGAAGGCAATAATTGTTGACACTTCAGGAAATCCTGTGACAGTTTCTCAGATACCCTCCGCAACCACATCGTCCAGCAATTATCCCATTATGTCCTTCAATTACCCTCTGCAGGATGAACCAAACATCCTCATCCGGCTGCACGGCATAAAGATTCCAGGGCCGGGGATAATATATTCCGGCAGGGACAGCATACTGGCCCTCAGCGGCATATGCCAGCACCTGGGATGCACCGTTCCTCTACTTGACTACCACCCGCATGAATCAATTCCATTTGAAGCACAGCTCATTGGATATACGTCTGCAAACTGGCCATCCTATGGCCTTCTATACTGCAAATGCCATGGGAGCCAGTACGATCCCACAAAGGGTGCGGATAACTTATACAATGACGGCCCGGCTCCAAGCCCAGCAAACCACTCTCTTCCGCAGGTTTTTCTGGAAACGGACTCAAACGGCTACATTTACGCTTCCGGAATGAATCCCGTAAATGCTGTGATCAGGGGACACCTCTGGCAGCCAGATGGCGCTGTTCACGGCAAACTGGTGGAATCTGAGAATCTATCGGGAGGGACCGAACTGCTTTTTGATTCCAGGCTGAATATGTATAAGACGGTGATTGTTTCCAGCAGCAACGGCCCATGGCCGGGGAGCCTCTGATGTCACCGGACGAGGAGAATCAGTACGATGTCTCCGATCTTTGGAAAGAGGACAGGATGCCAGGCGGGGCGTATACCATATCATTGCGGCCTATATCCCGCAGGGAGCTGAGGATAGATTACTGGACAGGCGCTTTCCTTCTCGCGGCATTCGGGTATCTGGCTTTTTCCGGAATAATGCTGTTCCTGTATTATCAGCAAAGTAACCCGTACTCCTCCACCATTGCCATAATTGATGGCGTGCCTCTGGGGCATATTATCCTGACATCACATCTCTACGTGGCTTATGCAATGGTTGCACTGGTCTACGTTCACATGTTCAGGAACTATTTTACAGGATCATATCGTGGAAAATGGCGATGGCTTCAGTGGATCACCGGTGTCATTCTCTTCATCCTTGTAAATGTCATTGCAATTCTCGGATATCTTCTTCAGGAGACATACATAGGTATAGCCGCAATGCACGTGATGGAAAACCTCATTGAAAGGAGTGCCATCGGGAGGTTGCTGCCAGGCCTCGCCAACTGGCTGGTTGCAATGCTCATAGGAAATGGAACAACGGCATCAACTCTTGGGCATCTGCTTGCACTTCACGTTACCGCAGTTTCAGCAATAATCGTGCTGCTCATACTGGTGCATTTCTTCCTGTTTGAAAAATCAGGGCCACATGGCATAGGTGATGAGGAAGACAGCAAGAACAGGAAAGACAGGAAGGAATACATTCCATGGTTCCCCGCTAACCTTCTTTACACAATATTTGTCTCCGTGGTGTTCATTGCTATAGTTCTCATATTCTCGGCCCTCTTCATGCAGGTTCTTCCGTCCAGATACGGGGTACTGACGTACGGCGATGTGCCGTTCCCGGACTGGTACATAATGCCAGTGTACAAACTGATGGACCTGGCAGGCTACGGGCTCTCAACAGGAGGCGTACCGCTGGTGACGTTCTTCTTTGTTTTCCTGCTCATTGTCCCGTTCATTGATCGCTATAAGGGATCAGGGGCACTGGACAGGCCAATGATCACCGCTTTCGGTGTATTTTTCCTGATTGCGTTGCCTGTTATGGCACTATGGGGATACACACAGCCCGGTCTAACCCAGACAAGAATGCTTACAATGGATATGTGGTGGGGGATAACCTTTGTGTCCATAGCCACAGTATATGCTATGAGGTTTGCCAAAAAGGATGCTGATGTGAAATGAAACTATCATTAATTATTGGGATTCTGGTCACCATCCAGGTTGCTATTGATCTGGCCATGTGGTATTTCGCCCTGTACGATGCCTATTCAGGACAGGTTTACTGGGCCATACTCCTGGCGGTGAACTTAATACTGTTCGCCATGGTAATTCTGGTAATGCTCAGAAGCTACATAGGAGGAGGTGTCAGGAATGGACAGTAAGGCACTGGGGATGTACTACGGATCAATGATTGTATACATGATTGGATCCATACCGCTTATTCTCTACACCCTCATAGTCAGACCCATTGCAAACATGTACCATGAGCCCATTTCCCAAATGGTGTCTCCCATATTCGGGAACTATGGTGCCTATCTGCGTGACCTCTTCATAATTTCGCTGGTATTTGTGACGGTATCGGTGGTTCTTTATCTGATATCAGTTCAGAGAACATCGTGGGGCAGAAAAGGCATTTCCCGCCCGACAATCATAATGCCTGTTATCCTCTTCGCATTTGCCTACATTTTGCTGGGGGTGTCAGGAATATGAATTCTCCATCGGCAGGGAATGAAAGTCAGAAGAAATGGATAACTGACATAGTGAAGAGAAAGATGGCAATGGCCAAGCTCGTTGCAGGAATAGTGATACTGGTAATTTCTGTGCCGGTATTCATTTTCTACAGCGTATTCCCCACACTTAATTCCCAGGTTGGCCCACACCAGATTGCAAGCTGGATTTCAGTCACGCTTTCATTTATTGGCTTTGTCATTGTAATAATGGCAGCCGGGGAACTGGATATGTAAACATCCAGGGGCAAATTTTTTCCCCAATAATTTTTCATGAAAATCGGTATTCGATATCTATATATATCGGTAAGCGATATACTGTTGGTGATAAAATGCACGGAGAAATGCATAACAGAAGACACATGATGGGCGAATATGAGGGGCCCACAGGAATGAGAGGGCGCGGAATGTTCGGAGGTCTCAGAACCTTCGTACTCAATCTTGTATATGAGAAGCCCATGAGGGGCTCCGAGATCATGGACGAGATGGGAAAGAGGACAATGGGATGGTGGAAGCCCAGCCCTGGTTCCATATATCCACTGCTTTCAAGAATGGAAGAGGATGGATATATAGTCCGGAACGAGGATGGAAGGTACCAGATTACAGAACGGGGAAAGGATGAGGTGACGGTCAGAAGGGATGTTTGGAGAAACTTCTCTCCATTTGCAGCGCCATCCTCTCTGGAAGATATGCTGCAGGAAATGGATGCATACATAACCTACTTTGGAGATCTTGGGGCAGAAATCGAACCGTACAGGGCCAGGCTCAGCAAAATCAGCGAGAAGCTGAGCAAAATACTGGAAAAGAAACAATAAGCAGGTTCAAAGGTTAAAATCCATTTTTAAATTTTTTTTGTACATTTCTATAGTAAGAACTGAGTTTTTAACATAAGTTAGCGCGTTTTCTCCCCTCGCAGGAGAGGTAATGAAAACAGGCAGAAACTTATTATCTTTCTTATGAGACTATTATATTCGCTGGCAGGCTACCTGCAACTACAGGTGGCTTTCATCCAGCCAGTGCACATTCGGTCGCATTGGATTCGGTGATTAACCGATGTCGTGTT
>JAKAQT010000072.1 GCA_021819605.1 Thermoplasmata archaeon | reverse complement strand
TAGAAAACGTTTCCTGACCAAGATGACTTAATATGGACCGGTCGGGATTTGAACCCGAGGCCTCCTGCTTGCAAAGCAGGCGATCTACCGCTGATCTACCGGCCCTTGGTTTACCCAAGGTATGAAGCAGCCTGAGAGTATTAAAACGCTAAAAATACTTTTGCTGTTTCCACTCTTTTCATCTTTATTTGATACAAGAAAATGATTTGCATTGTAGACGCACTATTTGGAAAGCACAATTTTGGCATCTGCGGCAAAAGCATCACCTTCCGTTAGTATGAGGGGATTGATGTCCAGTGATCTGATATTTCCGCCTTCGTCTTGTATCAGCTGCGAAAGTGAAATCGCGGTATCCACAATGCTTTTCTCGTTTATTCTTAGGCCTCTGAATCCCTTTACAAATCTTCCAAGGGATGTTTCCATTATCATTTCACTGACATCAGAAGTGGATATATTTACAGTCCTGAATGAGACATCATCAAAAATTTCTGCCAGGATGCCACCGGTTCCCAGCATCATGACGTGTCCGAATGTGGGATTTTTGTTCACACCAAGTATTGCCTCCACATTTCCCTGGATCATCTCTTCAAGAAGGAAATTGTGTTCTGGGAATTTGGTCAGAAGGTGACTGAAGGCCGAATCAAGCTGATCTCTATCATTAATTCTCAGGATTAGAGCACCGGAATCAGACTTATGCAATAAATCGTGCCCTACGGCTTTGAGAACCACAGGATAATGAAGCGATATATCATCCGGAAGGACACTGCCCTCAATAAGCATACCCAATGGCGTCCTTATTTTGTATTTCCTTAGAAGGGCCTTCGCCTGAAATTCGTCCATGACCCCTCCGGGATAATCTTCATACAGCAGCATCTTTCATCCTCCTCATATAAAAAGAGTACTTGGCAAGCGCCTCAGCTGATCGTACCGTTCTTGATATACTTGGAAATGATGGAACGTGCTGCTGTTCAAGGGAAAGCAGCATCTGCTTTGCTTCTTTGAATCCCAGAACTCCAACCAGCAGAGGCTTGCCTGATCTCTGCCATTTAACTGCCACATCAACCAGATCCATGGTCATCTTAGGTGTCTGTGGAAGTGCATAAAGTATAATCATGTCCACTTCATCTGCTTCATTCAGTATTGCCAGGATATCGTTAACCTGGCTAACACTGCCATCGGCCGTTATGTCCACAGGATTCTGCACAGATCCAAAGGCCACAATCAGTTTTCTGATCTCATCCTTTGTACGTTCAGAAAATTCAGCCATTTTTAGATCAGGATGGGCAGGAAGAGACAGCAGGTCCGTGGTCACAACGCCAACTCCACCAGCACTGGTCACAACAGCTACCCTGTTACCACGGGCATTTCTGGAGTAGGATAATGTTCTTGTAAAGTCCATGAGTTCGGTCTCGTTCTGGGCTCTGACAATGCCCAGCTGCCTGAATATGCCTTCTGTAACCCTATCATCAGTGGCCATGGAGGCAGTATGCAGCAATGCCGCCTTTGCTGCTGTTTCAGTTCTGCCGGATTTGAGTATCACGATGGGCTTGGATTGCACCGCAGTCTTCATGATCCTGAAGAAGTCATTCCCACGAGGTATGCTCTCAAGATACAGGGCTATGCCTTTCACCTCACTTCTTGAGGCAAGGTATTTCAGAATGTCCAGTTCATCCAGGTCAGATCGGTTACCGACATTTATGAATGAATGTATGCCTGTTTCGAATTCAGATATTGTATCCATGGTTAGAAGTCCCAGTGCACCGCTCTGTGATATGAATGATATATTCCCCTCAGGTGGAAACTGGACTCTGTCGGTTGGAGTCAGGGTTGTGTTGAGCCCGCTGCCGGGTACATATATCCCAACAGTGTTGGGGCCCACTATCCTTGTCTCTGTGCCCTCAATAAGGGAACTTATTCTGTCCTGCAGTGCCCTACCATCCTTACCGGTTTCTGCGAAACCTCCCGGTATCATCACAATGAATGGCACCTTCAAGGAAACACAGTCCTGCACCACTGCAACAGATGATCTGGCAGGAATGGCAATTACGCATAAATCAATACTATGGCCTATGGACTTTATGTAAGGATAGCATCTCAGCCCCATTATCTCATCCTGTGAGGGGTTAACCGGGAAAATACTGCCTCTATACCCTGATGAAATCAGGTTCTTCAGGATCACATTCCCAATTTTTCCCGGATCATTAGAGGCTCCAACGATGGCCACAGATTCAGGATGAAATAACTTATGAAGCACACAATGTGATTCACAGCGAGAATAATAATTATATTATTACCAGTAAATTTTAACATTTATTAAAAATTTCTGCACATTAATGTAACTTCATGCTTTCTCGGCTTTCCACAGGGAAAAATGAGTCCATGAACTTTCCAATGGTGTAAAATAATCAACAGGTTCAGTGGCTGGCAGAATCCCGTATTCTAATGTGATAAGTGAATGGTGCCTCCATGAGGAAGAGAGTCTTGGTTGAGGGTCTTATATTTTATATCCATGTAACAATTCGCCCACTGATGCAGCTGGTAAAACTCGGAGGAAGCGTCATAACCGTCAAATCAAGGTATCGTTATTTTCTCCAGCAGACCACAAGAAAAATTGTGCATGAACTTAAAAAAATTGATGACGAAATAATCCTTGTTCACGGGGGCGGATCATTCGGTCACATAAAGGCCAGCGAATTCCATTTGAGCGGAAGCCCGGCATCCTCATCACGTAGTGGAATTTCAATAGTGCACAGGGACATGATGGAACTTGATCAGAGGATTATTGGTGTGATGCTATCCGAAAGCATGCCAGGCATTGGAATGGCCCCCTCATCTTTTCCGGACCCTTTCACCCCCCCATTCGATCTGATTGAATCCTACATGAAGGCAGGGCTGTTTCCAATGACCTTTGGTGATGTATATATCCGGAATGGGAATTCAGGTATTGTATCCGGTGACGACCTGATGCTCGCCCTTGCGATTCATTTCAAGCCAACAAGAGTGATGTTCCTGAGCGATGTTGACGGAATATTCGACAGAAATCCAAAGACTCACCCAGATGCTGAACTCAGGAAAGAGGTGAAGGGAAATGAGGCGTTTGAGCTGAACAGAGAGGACGTGACAGGCGGAATGGGTAAAAAATTGGGAATAATGAAGAAGATAGCAGAAACTGGAACAACTGTATACCTCCTCAACGGGAGGCATCCGGAGAGAATCTGGAATATGGGGACACGGGATTTCATCGGTACGGTGATACGTTGATAGAGAACCGCAAGGAGGAACATATACGCATAGCGGAGACTGAGAACGTAACCACCGACCATAATTACTGGGATGACGTTGAGATCATTCATCAGGCTGTTCCGGAAGTGGATTTTGATTCTATCGATACCAGCGTGAAATTCCTGGATCACAAAATTGCCCATCCAATGATCATTTCATCAATGACAGGGGGAACGGATCTGGCAAAGAAGATAAACTACAACCTCTCAACTGTTGCCGAAAAGTTCAGCATACCCATGGGGGTTGGAAGCATGAGGGCAGCGGTTGAGAAGAAGGAACTTGCCGATACATTCTCCGTAATCCTGCAGAGCAAGGTTCCGGTGAGGATAGCAAATATTGGCGCTCCTCAGCTTGTAAAGCAGGGAAAACCCGCATTTACAGACAGAGATATAGAATATGTAATGGGGCTGATAGAAGCCGACTATCTCATAGTACATTTCAACTTCCTTCAGGAAATGGTACAGCCGGAAGGTGACAGGAATGCGGTGGGCATCCTCCGGAGACTGAAGGAAATCGCCGGCAGCTATCCTGTCATTGCCAAGGAGACAGGCAACGGAATATCACATGAGGCGGCACTTGCCCTGAAGGATGCTGGCGTAAGGGCCATAGATGTGGGCGGACTGGGTGGCACATCATTTGCTGCAATAGAATACTACAGGGCACAGAAGTCCGGTGACCTGGAAAAGATGAACTCCGGAAAATCATTCTGGAACTGGGGAATACCATCGCCTGCGTCCATAAAATACTCTCATGTTGGAATCCCTGTAATTGGGAGTGGTGGCCTGAGAAACGGCCTGGACCTTGCAAAGGCAATCATCATGGGGGCCGATGCTGGGGGTTTCGCTAGGATGCTTCTGAAGAGCGCCGATTCCTCTGCCCAGGACATTGAGGCAACCGTTCTTCAGATAATCAGGGACCTGAAGATTGCAATGTTCCTTACAGGGTCCTCATCAATTGCAAAGTTAAAGAAAGCCAGGCACTTCATAAGGGAGCCATTACGATCATGGGTTGATGCTTATGGCAGATGAACAGTATGACGATGACATTCCAAAGGAATTCGTGACCGAGACCCCATGCCCCTCCTGCGGGGAACCTCTTTACTTCATATTCTACAGGACAAAGATAACGTACGAGGAGGCCGTGGAGATAGAGACCTTCTTCTGCAAGAAATGCCTGTATAAGAGTACACAGATAAGGCAGATAGATCGTCAGGAACCAAAAACTCTTGTATTCCAGGTCAGGAACCGTGACGATCTGCGAACGGTTCTTTACAGGTCTCCAGAAGCAAGAATCAGCATACCGGAACTGGAAGCTGACATAGAGCCCGGCGAAATATCCACCGGAGAGATAACAACAGTTGAGGGGATACTGAGCCAGATTCTGGACAAGCTGCAGCTCCTGGACGAAGAGGATGCCTCTCCCGAAGATCTCAGGGCAATCAGGGAAAGGATTGAAGGAATCATCCAGGGAAGTGGGGAGCTATTCACCTTTGTTATTGATGATCCCATGGGAAAAAGCCGCATAAACAGTGGGAGAGTCATAACACTCAAGCATGAAGGATGAGCCATCAAGGCGAATGCGTAACGTGTCAGATTTATATATACTCCAACAATGATCCTGCGGTGCATAGCGCATGACAATTGACTATACATCAGCATTGTTAGCCATTGCGGCATCCATATCAATAGCTGGCGGACTTATAGGTACAGGTATGGCACAGCAGGGTATCGGAGCTGCCGGGATGGGGATTATTGCTGAAAAGCCGGAAAAGTTTGGGCAGGTACTGATATTTTTCGTTATCCCGGAGACACTGTGGATAATCGGGTTTGTTCTGGGTATAATTCTGCTGCTTCATATCCTGTGATGGTAAGATATGACGCTGGAAGATATCCTGAAAGACATCGAATCCCGGGGAGATGGCGAATTAAAAACCCTCAGTGACTACTATGAACAGAAGATATCAGAAATCAGGAAGAAGCAGGATCTTGCCCTAAGGAATCTTCAGGAGAAGTATGAAAAACTCACCGAGGAAGAAGTGCGATCCGTTGAGAGAACAACAATAAGCTCGGGTGAAATGGAAGCCCTGAAGATTGTTAGATCCCGGGAAAGCAGCCTGATTGAGGAGGCCATGGGGAAAGCCACCATATATCTGAAGGAACTGAGGAACTCAAAAGATTATAAGGAAATAATGGCGAAAATGGTAGATGCAGCCCGCCGCAGCCTGGGAAAGAAATTTACCATACGGGTATCAGCCAGGGATTCCAGCCTTATACCGCAATCCAAGGATCTGGTTATCAGGGAGGAGGAAGTTGATCCTTATGGAGGAATAATTGCAGAGTCCAGCGATGGCTCCATGCAGATCGACCTGACACTCACATCCATAATGCAGGACATAAGGGAGAAACTGATTTCCAGAATTTCAGAACACCTGGGGGAATGATCATATGGACCCCACCTACACCGGTGCCTTTGGAAGAGTTCGGGTCTATGGCAACGATTTTCTGCCGGAGGATTTCATCAGAAGACTAATGGCCACGAAGACCATTGACGAAATGGTCTCTGAGCTCTTTGGCACGTTCTACAGGCAGGATATGGAGCTGTTTACGGCAGTCTACAAGGGAATTGACCTCATCAGCATCTCTTTGAACCACAGGCTGATACTGAGGAACAAGATAGCACTTTTTGCAGCTCCGGTACCTGGCAGGGATGTAATAAGGGCATACCTTTCCAAGTGGGATATTTCAAACATAAAATCCGTTCTATCATCCAAGTACCTGGGGTATGGCATAAAGGAAACAGAAAGCTTCCTTGTTAGTTTCAGGGATGTCCCCATCGGTATATTCGGCGGGAACCTCACAAGAGATGACTATAATGCCATGATGTCACAGAGTTCCGTGGATTCAGTAGTGAATTATCTTTCCAACTTCGGATACGGGCAGCAGATACTGCTCAACATGGACCGGTTCAGGAAATCTGGCGATATCAGCCTCCTCCTCTCAGCTCTTGATACTTACTATTACTCGCAGCTTGTTGAATCAGTAAAATTCTACAATGGAGATGAGGGCCCGTTGAGAGCTTTCATTTCAGAGGAGATTGATCTGCGCAACCTCATGATAGTTCTGAAGAGTCTCGATCTGGGAATAGAGTTTGAAAGGATCAGGGAAGGCCTGATACCGGCCGGCACAATGGATATGGGGCGGCTTCAGGAGATATTCTCGGCAGGCTCAGTCACGCAGGCCATAGATAAGCTGGGTTCATACGGAAACATGAAACAGGCTGCGCAGGCTTATGAGCAGACAAGGCGGCTTGAATCCCTGGAGAGCTCAATAAGGTCTGATATCCTGAAAAGATACATTGATATTTTCAATTCGCAGGCTCTTTCTGTGGGGTCGGTATTCGCATTCATACTGCGGTCTGAGCTTGAGCGTGAGAGAATCAGGTCAGTTTCTCTGGGCAAGTATTATTCTGTCAGCGAGGACCGGATAAAGTCTCTGATATTTTAGGGTGGTTTCATGATAAAGGGAGAAAAGGTAGGAAATATTGCAGTTATCGGCGAGAGGGAACTGGTTCTGGGTTTCCGCCTGGTTGGGGTTGAAAACTCATTCATTGCAGAGAAGGAGAAGGGCGTTGAAATGCTTCAGGAAATGATCAGGGAAAAGAAGTTCTCTCTGGTTATGATATCTGAAAGCATCAAGTCATTCATGGATCAGAAAACACTCAGGGCTGTTGAAACTTCAACTGATCCGGTGGTTGTTTTCATACCGCTTCCAGGAGGCCAGGACCTGGAATCGGTCAACGATCTTGCCAGAAGGGTACTTGGAGTGGAGATTGGTAGGTGAGTTATGGGAAAGATAGTAAGAATTTCAGGACCAGTTGTTGTTGCTGAAGATGTTGAAGATGCAAGAATGTTCGATGTGGTAAGGGTCGGCGAGCTTGGCCTGGTTGGCGAGATAATACGAATAACAGGAAACAGGTCAACAGTGCAGGTTTATGAGGATACCAGCGGCATAAGGCCAGGTGAAAAGGTGGAGAGCACCCATAAGCCGCTTTCCGTGGATCTGGGCCCCGGATTGCTCAAGTCCATATACGACGGAATACAGAGGCCACTGGACGTGATCCGTGCAAAGACCGGGGATTTCATCAGGAGGGGATTCACTGCTGCTCCCCTTGATGAGGAAAAGTTGTGGGAGTTCACTCCGGTCATAAAGGACGGATCAAAGGTTGTCCAGGGCAAGATCATCGGCACTGTGCAGGAAACAGGCATCATAAGCCACAAGATTATGGTTCCATTTGGAGTCTCGGGGAACATAAAGGGCCTGAAGGCTGGCAAATTCAAGGTTTCAGACAAGATTGCAGTGGTGGAGACGGAAAGTGGCGAGGAAATCATAAGGCTCAAGCAGGAATGGCCTGTGAGGGTTGCAAGAAAGGTCATCAGGAAGCTTGCTCCGGAAATCCCGCTCATCACAGGGCAGAGAGTTATTGACACATTCTTCCCGGTTGCAAAGGGAGGCACTGTTGCTGTCCCAGATCGG
>JAKAQT010000071.1 GCA_021819605.1 Thermoplasmata archaeon | reverse complement strand
CTTCAGCGCCATGTCCGCAAGTGAGATATATTTCGTGATGAGATCGCTGTTGATCTCCTTTATGGCCCGGGCCAGGGGAAGGTGCTTGGTTGCGAATACTATCCTGAGTTTTCCTGTCTGAAACATGGTGACCGCATTCTTTGTTGATGTCATATGTCCCAGCATCTCAGTATGATCTATGTAGGGCGATCCGGCCATCTTTAGGGCCTCCTTGCTTATGGGTGCAGTACATATTCCCTGTACAGTTCCATTCAGGCACATCCCGACAGCCTTTTCAATGGATTCAATGGCAACCCTGCCTGAAATCTCCGACGGCTTTCCCATTTCAATATCCCTGGATTCGATATCAACAGTATGAAGATTCCTGAGCACATTCGTGTCCAAACCCAGTTTTTCCATCGTTTCCCCGAATACTTTCCTGTTTCCAACTATGACAAGATCATCTGCACTGGATTTCAGCTTCACAACTGCCTTTGCAACAATTTCCGGCCCTATGCCTGCAGGGTCCCCCATGGTGACTGCGATCTTCACAACAAATGTATGCTGTTGTTGGATTAGACATTATCTGATGGCAGTAAACAGCACAGAGCGTTAAAAATGGCAATTATGCAGCCCTGTTGGCGTTCCCGTCCTCCATTGCACTCTTCAGTGCCTTTTCCCTGCCAAGCTCCACTCTCAGCAGAACGTACAGGACGGCAACAACCGGTATGATTGACATGAAGGCGTATCTTAGCCCCAGGGTGTCAACAAGGATGCCGGACACGAATGGCATTATAGCGCCAACAAGCATCATGAGGGAAAAGAAGTAGCTGTTTGCAATGTTCCTCTTCTCCGGGCTTATGCTTCTTGATATGGATATTATGGACAGCGGGTAGGTGAAGCCATGTGGAAAACCCAGAATGAGGAAACTTATGGAAAATATCAGAATGTCCCTTGACATGCTGAGAACAACAAGGCCGGCGCCTGTGATTATGACCGATACTGTCATGAGAACGCGGAGGTTATCTGGGGGCCTGAGCGTGAGCGCAAGCCTGGATGCAAAGGATGTCAGGAAGAACAGGCTGAATAGCAGTGTGATCAGGGAGTAGGATGCGTTAAGGTATTCCTTTGCGAATATTCCACCAAATGTCAGTATGAGTGCGAATGGAATGTTGTATGTCATGATGTTGTATATGGCCGCCCTGAATCCATGGCTTGACGTGACCTCGGAACCGCCTGTGATCCTTTTCCCTTTCTCATCAGGGAACTTTATGCCGAATGCTGAAATGAATACAACTGCGGGAAGGACTGAAAAGAAAAGGAATGACTGTTCAAGAGTGAAGAATCTCAGTATTTCAGATTCTATGGCCGGACCAGCAACCAGAGATATGCTCAGGGTTAATGTGTACAGTGAAAGTATCCTTTCACGCATCTTCCTGTCACTGAAAAGGCTGGCAGATGTGATTATGTTGGGCATTATGGCCCCAAGAACGAATCCTGCAATGAGAACAAGTGGCCAGATGACAATGGCAGATGATATATAGAACAGGGGAAATACAACCATGTAGGCGAATGATGAAATAATGAACACCCATCTGCGCCTGGTGGATGTAAGCCTTGCGTTGATCATGGCGCTCATGATGAATGTTCCCGTTGCTCCTGCAGTGGATATGAGGCCAACAAGGAACTCTGAAAAATGAAAATTGTACCTTGCAAGGAGAGGGAGCGTTGTCATGAACATGTTGTTGCTTGCTCTCACCGCAAAGGTAGCAGATATTATCACCATCACGGTGAAAAGGAATGACTGCCTGCTGTTCATTAAACCATCAGCTGAATCTTCTAACAAGGTCAGCAAATTCCCTGTGTTCCGGGGTGTCCTTCACAGAGGTGTCGGTCTCAAGTATTGCCTTTCTGATGAAATTCGGGTCTGTTTTGTTGGGAAGCACCGATGCAACATATTTTGCTGTCCCTTCCGGATCTTTCCTCATTTTTTCTATACCGTTGCTGTAAGCCTCAACAAATGCTCTCTTTACTGAATCGTCAACCCTTGCAACACAGCTTCCTGGTGTGCTGATCCCATGGGATTCCAGGATTGTTTCAAGGGATATGCCCTTTCCAAAGGGTGCTGGCACTATGGCTGAATCAATGGAGCCATCCTTCATCATGCCTTCAATAGATGACGCGTCCTCTATAGTGACAACATCAGCCTGCTCCTGTTTCAGGTGCATTATGGCCCTGACCAGAATCTCGTTTGAGCTCCCCCTCCTCATTATGCCAATCCTCTTTCCAATTCCTGGTGAGGCCACTGCAAGTCCCCTTATGAGTGAAACATTTGGAGTGAGTCCCCTCTTTGCCATGGACACTGAAGAATCAAGAATTATGGGGGCTTCTCCCTCCTTCTGGAACGATATGTTGAATCTCTCATCCTGCGCTGCAATCAATGGATAGCATACTGGACCTGGCGCTGCAATTACATTTATTTTTTCCATTATACAGTATTTTACTTATGTATAAGTAGTTTACCTATAAGTTCACGTCAGATAGCATTATATATTTGCAAGATAAAAATTGAATGACATGATAAACAGTGATTCCAGGCAATGAATCACCAGCATTATGTGCTTCTTTTCGGAGGTGCTGCTCATTATGAGTTTTTGCGCCTCCAGAGGATGCGTTGAATTTGTTTTCTCCGGGATCAGCGAATGCCAAAAAATACTTCAGGCATTGAGTGCAAAGTATATCCGTGCTGATACCATGGGGAGAACATGACACGATGCCCTGTATGCCTGGTGCAGATGAACGATACCATAGCAAGGCTTTCTGACCACTTTTATGCCCTCCAGCTGAAAAACAATGCTGACCATATAATGTGGCTGAACCGGTACATTGGAAAGCAGCGGTTTGGGCAGGATGAACTGGAGCTCAAGTTTGAAAAATTCTTCAGGACTGCTTCCCTTAAGGAGTGGATCATTTCCAACTTTGTGAGGAAATTCTATGGGGATCCACCCCACATGTTCATTTTGGAGATGCAGCACCCAAAGGAATACGTGTTGAAAGGGTACGCAATGGAACATCATCATTTCCTCAAGCAATGGGTGAGAAGCTGCGCTTCAATAATATCAAATACAGACATGGAGGATGTTCAGGCATTCGAGATTGAGAATATTGTATCAGAATGGTACGGCGCCGGTGACAGCAGGCCATCACACCATGAGCTTCTGCTCAGGATGGGTGAATCTCTCGGCGTGTCCAGGGATGCAATATACAAAAGTGAACCACTTCCTGCAACAAAAAGAGCAGTTGAGGCGTGGAGCATGATGAGCAGGGATTTCACATTTGTTGAGGGGATGGCGGCCATGCATTCCCTTGAACTTGTTGCAAGCAGAAACATCAGAAAATACGGAGCAACCATGGGATATTTCGATCCGGTTATACTGGAAGACGGCAGCATAACAGAGGAGGCTGCAAACTTTCTCGGGGAGGGTTACAATGCAGATGTTGCGCATTCTGAAACCGCTCTTGACCTCATAGAAAAATATTCTAAAGAGATGAGAAACACCCAGGACTGCCAGGCAGTATTCCTTAAATCAATTGAAGTCTTTGATGACTATCTGAATGCAAGACTTGAGAGGGGGATGATGCTTGAAGACAAACAACAGTGAGGGTTGTGCCCTCTGCAATGCCACATGGGGAGAGTACTGGCGTGAAATAGACGGTGAAAACATGCCGTTCTGCTGCAACATATGCGCAGACATTTTCCAGGAGATGGTGAGGAGGGTGAAGGAAAACACCGGATGGGATAAGATTGATTATATCAACCTTGAAGGCAATTACTCAAAGGGCAGAAACTGCACTGCAACAAATGGTGACAGGAAGTACAGCTATTATTTCAGGACCTATTCCGATGGAAAATTCATAACCTTCGAGGAAAGATAGGGGGAGGGGGGTGTATTTCCTATGGAACCATTTTTGGCCTGGACACCGTAGCATTCAGTTCCCTGTCCCTGACCTTTATCATAACTGAGTTGCCGGGTTTAGCAGATTTTCTGTCGATAAAACCAAGGGCTATTGCCCTGTCCAGAACAGGTGAAAGAGTTCCACTGGTGATATTTCCAACCTGGTTTTCCCCATTCATTATGGCATTGCCTGCACGCGGGATGATCTTTGAATCAGTGATGAATCCCCTGAAAACTTCCTTTACAGGATTTGATAAGCCCTCCTTTCCTATGAATTCACCATCATTTGTAAGGATGAATGTGATGGCACATTCATGAGGATTCCTGTCTCCATGAAAATCAGTTCCAGAAAGAAGCATTCCTTTTTCCATCCTGAGTGTATCCCTTGCTCCAAGCCCGCATGGAAGTCCTCCAACAGCCTTAACCTCTTTCAGGACCGCTTCCCAAACTGAAGCTGCGTCTTTTGAACTGCAGAGTATCTCTATTCCATGTTCACCTGTATAACCAGTACCTGATATTATGGCAGATTTTCTTCCAGTTATTTTATTTTCAGAGAATTTAAGCTTCCCTGAATCCATTTCCTGAAACCTGAATGGCCCCGGATCCTTAATTCCAAGAGAAGCCATAACCTTAATACTGTCCGGACCCTGAAGGGCAATACAGGCAATATCACTGGAATAATCTGATATGGTGACTGAATAGCCACTGGAATTCTTCCTGACCCATGATACTATTGTATCAATCATGGAAGCGTTTGGCACAAAGAAGAATTTATCACCTGAAATCCTGTAAACTATTGTGTCATCTATTATGTTTCCATTCTCGTTGAGAAATGCTGTATAAACAGCATGACCATTTTCAAGGTCCGAAATTTTTGTCGGGAACATGTGGTTCAGGAATTTCTCTGCATCCTTTCCCTGCACAACAACATCACCCATGTGTGACACGTCGAATATTCCAGCATGCTTTCTCACGGCCATGTGCTCGTCCATTATTTTTGTGTACTGGAGCGGCATGTCCCATCCATGAAAATCTATTATTTTCGCATTCAGCTTAACATGCTCTTCATACAGCGGTGTTCTCTTATTTTCTGACATACTCATTTTCACCTTCCAGAGGAAATATACCCCTCCCTCTCCATGAGGCCAAGGAAATACTCATGTATTCTTGTATCCCTGGTCAGCTCTGGGTGGAACGTCATCCCGATTATATTTTCCTGCCTGACCATCACTATTTCATCACCTTTCCTGGCCATCACCCTGCTTCTTCCTGGTGATGATATGACAGGAGCGCGAATAAATACGGCCTGAAACTCTCCTATTTCATCAATCCTGATATTCTCAATGAATGAATTTATCTGCCTGCCGTAGGCATTCCTTCTTATTTCAGTGTCCAGGATTCCCATTCCCGGTACCCTTTCATCATTGGTTTCCCTTGAAATCAGGATGAGGCCGGCACATGTCCCCATCACAGGAACACCGTCATTTGCCATGGACTTTATTCTGTCATAGATTCCATAGTTCTTGGTGAGTTTGTATATTGTGGTGCTCTCTCCGCCAGGTATTATGATGCCTGAAACCCCGTCCAGTTTTTCAGGTTTCCTGACCTCAACAGCCTCAACATCAATTCCCCCTTTTCTCCTTATTGAGTTGATGATGTCAATATGTTCTGAAACGTCTCCCTGGAATCCAACTACACCTATTCTTTCAGGCAATAACATCACCTGTAGAGTTCAATATATTCATAGGGCTTCAGGTTACCGAAGCAGTATTTAACCTGTGTGAAACTTTCCTTCAGTTCCTTCATCTCTGACCTCACCCTGTCTGACTGACCTTTTTTTATCACCTCAGCCATGCTTCTTGCAACGGTCCTTGCGTCTGATTCCTTGAAGCCAATCCTGGTTATTTCCTGTGCCCCGACGCGTATGCCGCTTGGATTCTGTGAATTCCTGTTATTGTCCTCAGGCAGCAGGTTCTTGTTTGCAACTATTCCGGATTTTTCCAGGTTCTCTGCCACGAGTTTCCCTCCGCCAAATTTACTGACATTCATTATGAAGGTGTGCGATTCAGTGAAACCTCTTGATTCCCCGAGCACATGAACGCCGTTCTCGCTCAGTTCAGAAGCCATAGCCCTGGCATTCTTTATGATCTGTTTTGCATAATCTTCGCCAAACTCAAGCGTTTCCGCCAGTGTTACACCCAGTGCAGCCATGGCATTGAGATGGTGGTTGCTCAATGTTCCCGGAAATACACCCCTCTGGATGCTCTTCCACATGTCGTCCTCTGTGTTTCCAAGAATTATCCCATGCTGTGGCCCAGGCAGCGTCTTGTGCGTGCTACCGGTAATTACATGGGCACCCTCACGGATAGGATCCTGGAATTGCTTACCTGCAATGAGCCCGAGCACATGTGCACCGTCATACCACACTGTGCAGCCTGCTTCCTGAAAGGCATCAGCCATCTCCCTCAGGGGAGCCGGAAACAGGAAGACAGACTGGCCGAAGAGGCATACCTTTGGTTTTTCCTTTATTATGAGCTTTGAAGCCTCGTCCGGAAGAACGCTCATTGTCTCCGGATCATAAGGATAATTGACAGTGTTAAGTCCACGAAGCCCAACGGCACCGAATTTTGCGGCACTTATGTGCCCGCCACCGGAAAGATCAGGTGTGGCAATCTTGTCGCCGGGCTTAAGGAGCCCATAAATTACTGACATATTGGCATTGGTTCCCGATACAGGGCGTGGATCACTCTGCTTTACATTGAAAACCCTGTTGGAGAGATCAATAACCTTATCCTCTATCTGATCCACATAGAAGTTTCCCTGGTAATACCGGTGATGAGGCAGCCCTTCAGCGTACCTGAAACCAAGATCTGTTGTTAACATCTCCATGGCCAGCGGGCTCATTATGTTCTCCGAAGCAATCAGGGGAATGCTCTCCCTGAAAAACTTCTGATGTTCCATAGCCAGTTTCCTGAGTTCCAAGGCATCTTCAAGCGCACTCATGATTACACTTCGCAGTTGAGTAGTCCTTTTCACAATAAGAAATTATGCAGTGGCTCATAATTTATGTTCAGCAGCAGGGAAATGGAGAAATTCAATTAGTGTTTAGCATTGAAGATAACATGTTTGAGAAGGATCTGCTGAAGGGGAAAGTTGCGCTTGTCACCGGAGGAGGAACAGGAATAGGCTTTGAGATGTGCAAAAGGTTTGGAAGCCTTGGGGCATCAATATGCATAATCGGGCGCAGGGAAAACGTTCTGGAAAAGGCCGTTGATGAACTGAGGAAATCCGGAATAAGTGCCGAGTACCACCGGTGCGACGTTCGGAACCCTGCTGAGATAACGGAGTCCGTGGACTATTTCATGCAGAAATTCTCGCATATAGATATCCTGGTTAACAATGCTGCAGGAAATTTTGTATCCCCAACAGAAAATCTCTCCCCACATGCCGTTGACGCTGTGCTTGGCATCGTTCTGCACGGCACACTTTACATGACCCTTGAGCTGGGTAAGCGCTGGATCAGCTCCGGCCGCCACGGAGTTGTGCTGGACATAGTCACATCATATGCATGGACCGGATCAGGCTTTGTTGTGCCGTCAGCTGCAGCCAAGGCTGGGGTTCTTGCAACAGTCAGGTCACTGGCCGTTGAATGGGCAAAATATGGAATAAGGCATGTGGCAATAGCCCCGGGCCCTTTTCCCACAGAGGCCACCAGGAAGAACCTCTTTCCGCTTCCAGAAGTGGAGAAACTGCTGACCGAGCGTGTTCCCATGGGAAGGGTGGGGAATATGGACGAGATAGCGAATCTCGCCTCATACCTGGTTTCCGATCAGGCAGGGTTCATCAATGGAGAGGTTGTCACCATTGATGGTGGGGAATGGTTGAAAGGAGCAGGTGAATTCAACAACCTTCTTGACCTGACGGGTGAACAGTGGAAGCTCATCAGGGAGATATCGTCGAAAAAGTCATAGGCAGAAAACCGAAGGGCATGGGATTTTAGTCCTGTTCC
>JAKAQT010000070.1 GCA_021819605.1 Thermoplasmata archaeon | reverse complement strand
CTCCAGAAAAGAATACCGAAGCAGAAGGTTTACCTGTATGAGAGGAAGGTGAGCCTCTCCTACCTGTTCCTGCTTGACCTCATATTCATCGTAATATCTGTGTTCATAATATACTCCATAGCATTCTCCGGAATAGTCCTGCATTCGTTCCTTGGGAATTCCGGAAATTCAGCTGTGCTTGTTTTCCCACTCACACTCTTCTTCCAGGGGCTCTTCCTCATAGCATCGCGCAGAACCACATTCACCCAGATAATAGGCTACGTTGAAGAGGAGAATTCCCTGGTTCTCTTTGCAATGTTCCTTCTTCCCATACCCATCATAATTGAGGCCAGCGTGTTCCTTGATGTGCTTGCCCTTGTGGTCATATCATCAATAGTTGTACTGGAGAAATTCACCCACGAGCCTGTGGAGGAGCTGAGAGGATGATTCTGGGCCAGTTGCTTGCAGTGCTTATCATACTGATACCGGGAGCTGCCGGCATCCTGTACCGCACCGGCATAAAGGAGGCTTCCATCATTGGGGGCTCAGTTGATCTGGCCATTGCGGGCATGATGTATTTCATCCGCCCCCAGGTGGGTTTTTTCTTCATCCAGAATTCAACCATGGTCTTCATAGTGATGGTTCTGGCAGTATATCTGCTGTCAACAGTATATTCCACGAGATACCTGAAGGGCGTGGAGGTTATGGGCATCAGCGAACCGACCTACTACCTTCTCCTGAACCTCTTCACTGTTTCAATGCTTTTCTCACTGGAGGTAAACAACTATGGACTGATGTGGGTCGGCATAGAGGCTACCACAATCTCATCTGCTCTCCTTCTCATCACGGAGAAAACAGAAACTTCCCTTGAGGCAACGTGGAGATATATAGTGATAGTTTCGGCAGGAGTAACATTTGCTTTCATCTCAATAATTCTCATATATTATACTCTGGGCACCCTTTCCGTTTCAGCTGCCATATCCTCCCACGTTCATTCCAGGATAATGGTCCTTGCTGTTTCGCTGGCACTCATAGGCTTCGGCACGAAAGTTGGCGTCTTCCCTGTCCATACATGGCTTCCAGACGCACACAGCGAGGCACCATCCCCTGTGAGTGCCATGTTCTCGGGGGTACTGCTGCCAACAGCACTCTACGTGCTTTACAGAGTATACGAAATCGAGCCGGTGAGGGACCTGTATGTCTGGTTTGCCGTCATATCCATAGTGGCTGCATCAATATTCCTGGGTTACCAGGTCAGGTACAAGAGGATGTTCGCATATTCAACCATGGAGAACATGAATCTTGCACTTCTCGGGATCGCTGCCGGCGGACCGCTTGGAATTACCGGAGCCCTGCTGCTACTGCTTTCTCACAGCTTCGGAAAGGCAGGGGCTTTCTATTCATCGGGAAATGTGCTCAGGTTCACGGGAAAGAAGAAAATTGCAGAGATCAGTGGAATGAGCACTTCAATGCCTTACACGTCCGCTTCCCTGCTGATGTCGTCACTGGCTGTGACAGGTGCGCCACCCTTCGGGACATTCTTTGGAGAGTTCCTGATCCTTGCAGATATACTCTCACTGCACATGTATGCGCAGTTCATCATAGTGATCATATTCCTGGCCGCTGCCTTCATATCAATGAACTATAACGTGACCGGGATGATATTCAGCGGAAACCAGCCCAACGTGGAGAAGGACCGGCTCATGCCGGCACTTTCCATGCTTTCTGCTGTCCTGCCGCTTTTCATTGGAATTTTCTATCTGGTGGTGTACATTGAGATATTATAGATTCGATAGCCCCCAGGGCAGATTCGTGGGAAATACGGAAAAGTATTCCGTGTATGAACAGGTCATATCAGAACATAAACATGAGATGCCTGCAGAAACATACCAGAACCTCCCGGGAGAGTTAACGTTTGCATACGGCCCGGCAACGGGAGGCCTTATGGAATCCGTGTCCTTTGACATGCATACCCCCGGCGAAGTCATCAAGCATGTTGAGGTTGACCCCTACGTGAAGACCAGGAAACTGAAAGTGAAGGGGCTCACACCGCGTGACGCTCTACTGATGGTGGAACGTATCAACGGATTTCATGCAGCCTCAAACGCTGTGGCATTCGAGATGGCAGTGGAGGATGCGCTGGATATAGACGTGCCTGAGGGGGTTCAGTATTCAAGGCTCATAATGCTTGAACTTGAGAGGATAAGAAGCAACCTGGAGGTTGTGAAACGTGTATGTGAGCCTGCCGGTTTTGGCGTTCCACAGAACCAGATTGCATACCTCAGGGAGAATGTGGCAAGGATCATATCGCGGCTTTCGGGGCACAGATATTTCTTTTCAGCTTCATCCGTGGGGGGCTGCCAGATCAGCAAATCAGGGATCGAAACCCGAATCGGTGGCGTAAGGAAAGAATTCCAGGAGATTTTCCATGCGCTGCTGCAGTCCAAGATATTCCTTAACCGGCTGCAGAACAACGGAAACATCAGTGAAGGCAGCCTGCTTGGACCGGCGGCAAGGGCTGCCGGCATGAACGTGGATGCCAGGCTGGACGGAACACTGATCCCATACAGGAAACTTGGCTTCAGGCCCTTCATATTCGATGAGCCAGACGCATTCGGGCGATTTTATGTGAGAAGCCAGGAGATACTTGCTTCCGCTGACTTGATCCTGGAGGCCCTGGAGAACAGCGAAAATTCCACGGAGGCCGATACTGCTGGAATGAATGGTGAAGGCGCAGCCAGGATTGAGAGCCCGCAGGGGGATCTGTTCTACTACGTCAAGATCAGTGACGGCAGGATTGACGATATTCAGATGTCCTCTCCATCGCTGCTGAATATTGATGCCTTCAGGAAATCCATGGCAGGCAATATCTTCACTGATTACCACTTCAACTGGGAGAGCTTTGGCATATGGATATCTGAACTTGCGGTGGTGATGCAGTGAGCAGCATATGGTTCCTCAATGGCGTGAGAAAGGGAATAAAGACCGAAAGGTACCCTTCCGCTGATCCCGCTGCCGCCCCGCAGTGGCCTTCACGCCTTTCCGGAAATGATGCAGGCAACTGCCCCGTTGATGCAATAACACCGGAGGGCTGGATCATGGAGAAATGCATATTCTGCCGCCGGTGCCTGCCAGATTACCAGCCCACGGGAGAACAGGGGATATTCACAGTGAAGAAGGCTGAGACAATGTTCAGGAAGTCCTTTCATGTCTTCCCCCTGGATTCCGGTGCCTGCGGTTCATGCAACATGGAATTTCTCAGCATATTTTCCCCACAGTATGATGCAAACCGCCTGGGCATATTCATGGTGAACACGCCGCGGCATGCAGATGCAATTGTCGTAATGGGGGTCATGACGCCTGGAATGAGGGATGCGCTGGACAGGGCCTATGAGGCTATGCCTGAGCCCAGGCTTGTGATTGCCCTTGGAGCCTGTGCAGTTACGGGCGGCATTGTTGGAGATGCTCCTCTGGACAGGGAGAAATATCATGTGGAAATTGCCGGCTGCCCTCCCTCCCCTTACACAGTGCTGGCTGCACTCAACGCTGCAAGAGGTGGCATCAACGGCCACACGGATTCTGGATGGGGAAACACGGAGGTGCGCTGAAAATGCTTCCATACCTTGGGCCAGTGCTGTTCGGTATTGCATCTCTTCTGGGGATATTCAACAGGAAGGCCTCGTACCTAATGCTGTCTGCGTCATCGATTGTGTTCGCTGCCACGCAATTTGTGTACGGGGATTATCTTTCCTATTACTCCATCATAGCTGGGATTGTCTGGGTATTTGCCGGAATCTATTCATTATCTTACGGTGAGAGGTATGGCAGATGGCTGGCTTCCCTGATGTCACTCACAGTTCTGGGAATGTCCATCATACTGGTGTCAAACAATTATCCTGCACTTATAGCTGGCTGGGAGATAATGTCTGTGCCCTCATATGCCATAGTTGCCCTGAACAGGTCGCAGAAGGGGCCGGCGTTCACATTCATGACATTCAGTGAATTCAGCACTGTCCTGATCATTGCCGGTGCTGTGTCATCATTCGTGGCCTCAGGGAATTCCTCCTTCGGCTTCATCCATTTAGCCACATTTGTCCCGCTCCTTCTCATTTCATTCGGCGCGCTCATAAAGATGGGCATGTCGCCATTCATGATCAGCGAGTGGCTCCCCATAGCCCATGGGAATGCTCCTGCAAATGCATCGGCCGTATTCAGTGCAACAATGACGCTCATGGGGGTCTTCCTCATAACCAGGATGATATTCCTGAGTGCAGCAGGTCCTGCACTGGTTTACATAGGAATACTCTTCCTGATCATAGGAAGCATCTCAATCCTGTTTGCATCCATATATGCCTACATATCCGAGAACATGAAGATGCTTGGGGGCTTCAGCACCATAGAGAACCAGGCCGCCATTCTTGCAGCCTTCGGCCTCTACCTTGTATCCGGGAACAGCATCCTTCGTGAGTTTGTACTGGTTACCATAATCATCTTCGCACTGTCCCACGCAGTGTCAAAGACTGGCCTTTTCCTTTCCATTGGAAGCACCAGAGGCGAGTATTTCGGGGAGGCCAGGGCACCGGAGGACAGGTGGATGCGTGTGGGAACCCTGCTTTCAACCATGTCCCTTTCCGGATTGTTCCCTGCCATTGGGGGGCTTGCAGTATGGATGCTTCTTGAATCCTTCTTCATGCAGGCGTATCTTGGCGGATATATTGGCATCATAGCCATAATAGTGGGATCGGTTATTGCAATTTCGGAAGGCATGGCCACCGGCGCCATGATGAAGATACTGTCATTTTCAGCACTGTTCCGGGCCAGGAAGGGACATGCCAGCAGGGTTGAGACAGTGACTGTGTTCACCGTGGGAGCCACAATACTGGTACTTTTTGTCATTTCTGTGCTGCTGGTCCCAGCAGTATTCAAAGGAGGCATACCGTCTGTGCTGGTATTCAATGGGTTCACCATAGAATCCAGGTTTTCCGCTGCAGATTTCGGGCTGCTGTCACCGGATTATGTCATAGCACTCATAACAGTATTCTCACTTGCAGCATATGCTGTTTTCAGGAAACCCCGGACCAGGACAGGGGAAGTCTGGAACAGCGGCCGACCGATCTCCAGCGAATATACCTCATTTGCCTATGCCAACAACATAAGGCTCATGCTGCGCAGGGTGCTCAGAACCAGAATGGGAAATGATAACCAGCCTGTTTCCGTAATAGATGTCTTCTGGTTCGCAATGAACTCCCTTGGAAGAGGTTACAGGAGAATGTGCATGATAGCAACAAGGAAATTCATGAACAGCTCCATAGCATGGTACATGGTGTACATGATAGTGGCGTTCATGGTGGTCATAATACTGGCTGTGGCGCTTTACTGAAAGATAAATTGTGATTATCTTACCCGTTTCAGGTCAAATGAGCCCAGATCCACAGATCCTCCGTTCCTGATTATCTCAACCCACTCTCTTGTCCTTGCCGACGGGAGACCCCGAACCCTGAGATATTCAGTGGTAGCCTCGGTGCGGAACTCCAGTGAAATATCCATGAAATAATTGACGTTCTCGTATATTTTCCTCTCAAAGATGCCGTCCTCCAGGAGATACAGGGAAACCGATCCTTCTGCTTTTCTTCTCTGGGAAAGATGCTGAAGGGATCTTATGAATGTTTTCTCATCAGTTTGCGTCATGAGGCCGGTCAGGGAGTAAACAACCATCCTGTACTTTCCTGCCTGTGCTATGATCCGGCTGCACACCGAGTCTATGCTCTTCATGAAATTGCTGATGTTTGAGCTCCCGTCTATAACTACTGCTGACGCAGCCATGGGCTCAACCTGCACAAACCGGGAATATGCATCGATAACTGTGAGGATTCCAGACTTCTGCCACTGATCAACCATTGCTGGATCGCCAAGAGCAGACATTATGGACAATGGTTCCCTGTCCAGCGTGAGAACTATGATTGGGTAATTTTCTGCAATGGATTCAGCTATGAACTTAGACGCGAATATCTCCTTGGAACTGAAGGGGGGACCGTTCAGGACAATATTTGACGGAACTGGATATCCACCCCTCAGGAGATCGTCAAGCTTGGATATCCCTGTTGCCGCCATTCCGCTCACTGTTGGAGTTGAATGATATGCCTCACGCTGCTCAGTCACCGGAACTGATGCCGTACGAAGGGATTTTTCCACCTCAGCCAGCAGCCTGGAAGACTGCTCTATCTGTTCCAGGAGCCGCGTGCGCAGCTTCAGCAGCTCTTCCCTGTCCTGCACCTGTTCCTCCTTTTCCTCTCCCTGCATATATCCTTTCTCTTGCGGTTCCCTGTATCCGAAATGCCACCTGGCAGCCGCTCAGCTTCCCATATCTTATGGGCGAAATACCTGTTTCAAGGTCAGGTTGCTGTGCGGATATCAGATTAAGCCCTAGGCTTCTTATAGGTTCCTGATACAACCCATGGAGGCTCAACCGGATCAAAGGGTTCCATGCCATCAACTTTACTGGACTCAAGTATTTTTTCATTGACCTCAATGCCAAGCCCTGGCTTTCCGGAAAGGGTAAATCTGCCGTTCTCCAGCTTATATCCTGTCTTAACAAGATTTCGCTTCCAGTCCGGCCAGAATGCCTCAAAACTCTCCTGTATGAGGAAATTGGGGAGTGTCTTGTCAACATTCAGGGTTGCGGCTGTCTGTATTGGGCCAAAGGCATTGTGGAATGCAACAGGAACTCCGAAGGCTTCTGCTATGGCGGCGGTTTTCTTGTTTTCCAGGATTCCAAGTGAGTTTGTGAGGTCTGGCTGTATGATGTCGACCAGTCCCTCTGATATGTACCTGGCAAAGTCTGTCTTGTTCAGAAGGCGTTCTCCCAGGGCTATTGGCGTTCTTATGTACCTCTTGAGCTCTGCCAGTCCCACTTCCAGTTCTGGATGTACAGGTTCCTCCATGAACAGGGGAGTGAACTCATCCAGTGCTGTTCCTGCATCTATGGCTGCCCGTGTTGAGAATCTTCCATGGCACTCAATAAGCAGATCAACGGAATCCCCGAACTCATCCCTCATGGCAGACACTATATTTACGGCATTCTTGAGGCCCTCTTTGGATAACTTGTCATAGTTGTCTCCAAATGGGTCGAACTTGAAAGCATCAAATCCCTTGGAATGTGCCTCCTTTGCCTTCTTGACAAAATCCTCAGGTGTCACGCAATTGGAATACCATCCGTTGGCGTATGCCCTCAGGTCCTGATTGAATTCCCCGCCAAGAAGTTTGTAGACAGGCGAACCCACTGCCTTTCCTATGAGGTCCCAGCTGGCAATCTCGAATGCGCTCAGGGCTGAGGTGGCTTCCATGGACTTTGACAGATAGAATGAGTTCCTGTAGAAGTCCTTCAGGTTCTTCTCAACGTTAAAGAAGTCCGCATCCTGGAATACTCTCCTGACTTCCTCCATGCTCTCCTTCACCGGCAGCGTCATCATTGTTGTGGGCGCTTCGCCATAGCCCACAAGGCCGTCATCCGATGTCAGCTTGACCAGCAGTATTGTTGAACTCCAGGGAGAAGAAATTTCCCTTCCCTTTTCCCCAAGCTCAAGAACTTCTATGTTCTTTATTTTTGATGCCATAATACCGAATCACCGGGATGGTACTTAAACATATCAGGAAAAACAGTTCTGTTCATTGAGCCCTTAATCTGACGTGCGCTGTGCAGATGTTCACCTTAATCATGCATTATAACGTTTTCATGAAAATATTTCCAGTTTAGCGCGAGAACGCTGGAAAATCATAATTAGAGTGAATGGATTATCAATGGATATTCATGAGTTCTAAATTCCAGAAGATATCGGTTTTAAAGGCGGGTGGAAAAGATTACAAATTTTATTCTCTGAAGGAACTTGAAAATGATGGGTACAAAATTTCCAGGCTTCCTTACCCCGTGAGGATCATTCTTGAATCACTAATCAGGAACATCGACGGCAAGACTGT